>NZ_JBJXRK010000010.1:0-69494 GCF_046224405.1 Gudongella ferriphila
CCGGTCCCATTGTGTTACTTTTTTTGGGTATATAAATACGGATATGAATAATAATGATATTTGATGCAATAAAATCCACCGTTCAGCAGTTATAATATCAAAGGAGCAATGGAGATGCTTTTATTTACATTTGTCTATGATGACAATCCAAATGACAATCGGAACAACAAAATAGAAATAGACGAGAAGCTTTTCAAGAGACTTGCCAAGGATGACATGTCAGCCCTTGACGAGCTGTATGCCCTTACGGAAAGGACAATGTATGCATACTCCCTTTCTCTGACCAGGGATCACCAGGTGGCACTGGACCTTATGCAGGATACCTACGTTAAGATTCTTTCTGCTGCACATCTTTACAAGCCAATGGGAAAGCCCCTGGCCTGGATGTTTACAATTGCAAAGAATCTCCATTATTCCAATACAAAAAAGGAGAAGCGCAGTATTCCAATGGAGCCTGAGGAGGTGGCTGATGACAGAAGATTCTCCTATGTAACGGATATGGATGACCGCATTGTTTTGGAGGGTGTTCTGTCACTTCTTACAGAGGAGGAAAGGGAGATTGTAATGCTCCATGCAGTATCTGGAATGAAGCACAAGGAAATTGCTGATGGACTTGGACTCAACCTATCAACAACACTGTCAAAATACCACAGGGCATTGAAAAAACTGAGGGAATACCTTGAAGGAAAGGAGGCGAGGGCATGAAGGACAAGCAAATATTGGATAGCATAAAAAGATCTGTGGACATGGCACCCATTGATATGCTTCAGAATATCAAGGATGCACCCAGGACAAGGATGCTAAGACACGATGATATAACAAAACAGGAAGAAACAGTCAAAACTTATAGAAGATTCCTGCCCTACGCATCCGTAGCAGCTGCATTTATCATGGTATTCCTTGGATGGCAGTTTGGCACGAGGATGCCTGACAGCAGAATATACCTGGATGTGAATCCAAGCATTCAGATTACAACAAACAGACAGGACAGGGTAATCAAATTGATTGCTGAAAATGAGGATGGGGATAGATTGACAGAGGATCTGGATTACCGAGGAATGACCTTGTATGAGGTTACTGAGGAGATCCTTGACAGGATGATGAAGGAGAGGTATCTGGACAAGGATCACGAATTCCTTCTCCTATCTGTATATAATAGCAACCAGGAGAAGGCGGAAAGGCAGAAGAGGGAGCTGGATGCAAGAATTCACCAGCATCTACAGGCAAGGGAGCTTCAACCGATTGTACTTTCACAGAAGCTTGACAACACATCAACCATTGAAAGCTTTGCCAGGGAATACAACATTTCTGTCAGCAGAATGACCTTTATCAGAAACCTGATAATCCTGAATCCGGAGCTGAAGACAGAGGACCTGGTTGGCTTGACCATACAGCAGTTGGTAGAGCTGAGTCAGGGAATGGGATTGGATCTTGATAGGATAATCGATTCAGAGGATCTTGATAGGATTGTCCCACCACAGCCTCAACCTGAGCCAAGGCCTCCCGTAACGGCGGTAGATGACGATGATGACGACGATGACGACGATGATGATGACGACGATGATGATGACGATGACGATGATGATGATGATGATGATGACGATGATAATGGAATCACAAATCAGCAGATCATATCCCCAGCTCAGGCAAGAACAATTGCATTGTCAGTTGCCAATGGAACAATTACCGATTTTGAGTATGACGATGATGATTTGGAATATGAAGTGGAAATTGAACTTGGTGAACTGGAATATGAGATTACAATAGATGCAAGGACAGGAGCCGTTTTAGAGGTTGAGATAGATGATTAGAAAAAAGTTTTAAATTATATGCAATAAAAACACACCTCCAGGAGTTAACGTATTACAAAGGACAAAAGGAGGAACTGGAAATGAAACTTAAAAAGATTTATTACGCATTACCAATTTTCATACTGGCAATGGCGATGGTGGGATTTGTTGCAACACAGCCATCAAACTCATTGACAATGGATGTGAATCCAAGCATTGAAATAGTTACAAACAGACTTGACAGGGTTGTGGAAATCAATCCACTAAACAAGGATGCAGACGAGCTTCTGAGGGATTTCAACCCTAAGAACAGGAATCTTGAGGATACAGTCAATGACCTGGTTGACCTGATGATCCTGACAGGCTACATCAAGGGTGGAGAGGACAACTTTGTCATGATAACAGTTGATGATGACTCCATGGACAGCAGGTTGGTCCAAAAGGTAAACAAGGCCATAGCAGCGATGCTGGAGAACAAGCAGATTGAAGCAACTGTATTGAATCAGGCAATTGCCAGAGGTGAAGACGGTAGAAAATTGACCGGCGTTGAGCTTGCTGCCAGCAGATTGGATGGGCTTGACCATGACCTGGATGCTGATGATATAGCTGAAATGACAGTCAGGGAGCTTATCCATTATAGTAAAGGTAAAAACATACCAATAGAAAGCCTGTTTAAAGTGGCAGCCGGAAGCCTTGAGGTAAAGACAGAAGACAGAGCGATGATTTCAAGGGAGGCTGCAGAAAGGATAGCCCTTGAGAGAATCAATGGTGAAATCATAAAGGTAGAGCTGGATGACCTTGATGATGATGACGGACCGGAGTATGAGATTGAGATACTTGCAGACGGAGTAAAATACGAGATTGAGATAGATGCATACTCAGGTAGGATCAAGGAGTTTGAAAGGGACGACGATGACGATGACAGAAAAGACCACAGAAATGAAGCTGGTGGAAGCTTCATAACACCTGAGGAGGCACGAAAAATAGCTCTTGGCCTTGTAAATGGTGAAATCATAAAGGTAGACCTGGATGATGACGATGATGATCCCGAGTATGAAATCAAGGTAAGAAAAGATGGCCTTGTATATGAAATAGAACTGGATGCCAGAACTGGCAAGGTTGAAGAGTTTGAAAAGGACGACGATGACGACGACAGGACTTCCATCCAACCAAACGGGCAGCCACAGCAACCATCCAGAACGAGAATCTCGGCTGACCAGGCCAAAGCCATAGCCCTACAGCTTACCGGTGGGGGAAGGATAGTTGAGTTTGAATCAGATGATGATGAATATGAGATCGAGATTATTCAAAACGGGAAAGAGTACGAAATTGAAATCCACGCCTTTACAGGCAAGGTTCTTGACTTTGAGGTTGAGGATGACGATGACGACGATGATTAATAGATAATGTATGGGGAGGAGAAATCCTCCCTTTTATTATGCCAAAAAACACAATAAGAACCGGTCCCTTTGTGTCGTTATATTCATTATGTAATTTTAGACCTGTTTCTAGTATAATCAGAACTAGGGAGTGACTCAAATGAAGAAGATCATACTAATAATAATCCTGGCAATTATGCTTACCTATGTAATACCGGGAGTTCCCTCCTACACAGAAGAGGGGATAAGGCTATATGTAAACGGACATCATCTTTCGCTGGACCAGGAACCGGTTATAATTGATGGCAGGACCCTGGTTCCGGTGAGAAGGGTCTTGACGGCCTTTGGTGTAGACATTCAGTGGGATCCCAGTGACAGAAGTGTGGTGGCAACCTTTCCCAATACTACAATGGAGCTGGGAATCGATCAGAGCCTTGCCACTGTCAATGGACAGGAGCACATCCTGGAGGTTCCTCCGACAATAATCCAGGATAGGACCTTTGTTCCAGTTAGGTTTGTGGCTGAAAGCCTTGGAGCACGTGTGACCTGGGATGGAAATGAGCAGATAGTCTACATAGATTCAGAGAGGATCAATTATCACGGGGAATATAAGGTCAAAAGGGTTGTTGACGGGGACACCATAGTTGTGGATTACAAAGGCCAAGAGGAAACCCTTAGGCTCATAGGCATAGATACACCGGAAAGCGTGCATCCCGACCAGGAAAGGAATACGACAGAGGGCAAGGAGGCAGCAAGATACACCAAGGAAATTCTTGGAGGAAGGCTTGTAGGCATCCAGCTGGATGTTCAGGAGAGAGACCAGTACGGAAGACTTTTGGCCTATGTTTGGCTGGATGGGGAACTGTACAACAAAATGGTTGTTGAGGCTGGAATGGCAACTGTGGCTACCTATCCTCCCAATGTAAAATATGAAGAAATCCTTATTAAGGCTCAGGAAGAGGCAAGAATGGGAAAAAAAGGGTTTTGGAATAGTGTTTTTTAGGGTAGGGTTGATTTAGATGCTGCAGGGTATACACTAGAAGAGATAAAAATCCAGAGGAGGGGTACAATGCATAAACTGACAGGAGATAAGGTTATCTATACCTTTATGACAGACATGGAGCCGGTACTTACAATGAAGCCAGGTGAAGAGGTTCTGGTGGAGACAAATGACTGCTTCTACCAGCAGATTCAAAGTGAGGACCAGATAATGATGGAAATTGACTTTGATCACATCAATCCCGCTACGGGACCGATTTTTGTTGAGGGAGCCGAGCCAGGGGACCTTCTGAAGGTGGAGATTCTGGAGATAAATGTTGCCGACAAGGGGGTATCAGGAGTTGTTCCGGGAGAGGGGATATTGGGAGACAAGACCAAGAAGCCCTTAGTAAGGATAATCCCAATCAAGGACGGATTTGCCCATTACAAGGGACTCAAGCTTCCAATAAAGCCCATGATAGGTGTAATTGGAGTAGCCCCTTCAAAGGAGGATGGAGAGTGCCCCACAGAAACTCCATGGAAGCACGGAGGAAACATGGATACAACAGATATTGCCCAGGGAAACACAGTATACTTCCCCGTCAATCAGAAGGGTGCCCTGCTAGCCCTTGGTGACTGTCATGCAATTATGGGGGATGGTGAGATCTGCTTTACAGGACTTGAGGTGGCAGCACAGGTTAGGCTTAAGGTGGATGTCATAAAGGATAAGAAGGTGAACTGGCCTCTAATAGGGACAAGGGATTCAACCATGGTTGTGGCATCAGGGGAAGATGTGGACAAGGCAATCTACAACGCAACGGATGAAACCGTAAGGCTGCTGTCAAAGGCCCTCCATATGGACTTTGAAGAAACCTATCTGCTGACCAGCATAGCTGTCCACATGAAGATCTCCCAGGTTGTGGACCCCAGAAAGACCATACGCTCAGAGATACCCCACGCAATTATATCAACGGTCAAGCTCCTTGAGAATATCTAACACCTATGCCTGTGCCTTTGCACAGGCATTTTTTAAAATCCACAGTGCCATACTTTTAACAAAAATTCCTTAGGGTATATATGTGATAGGAAGTAAGGAAACAAGTTAGTAAATTGGATTGGAGGTAGCATTATGGATAAGATTTTAGTTCCAATTGATGGCTCACCTACATCTGAGCATGCAGCAGAAAGGGCAATCGATGTCGCCAAGAAGTACAACAGCAGCCTCACATTCCTGTTGATAGCCAAAAAGCCTGAAATTATCGGTACAGGTAGCGGTGGAACAGGAACAATCTTCGGCTCCAAGGAGTATATAGACGAGCTGAAGGAGGAGCAGGAAAAGACTATGAAGCATTTTATTGAAAAGCTTGATCTGGAAGGAATTCAGCACAACCAGGTAGTACTTTTGGGTGAACCCTACGAAGAAATCATCGAGCTGGCAGAGAAGGACAACTACGACCTGATTGTAATGGGCAGAAGGGGATTTTCCAAAATAACAAGGTTCTTCCTTGGATCAGTATCCCAGAGAGTTCTTTCAGGGGCTCCTTGCCCAGTATTGATCATTCCGGAGAAGGCAGACTAACAGATTAAATCAAGAGCCCTGACTCAAAGCATTTGAGTCAGGGTACATTTTTTGCCTAAATTTCAATACGGAGATCCAGTGCATCTGATGTGAATCTTATCCACTCCCTGCTGGCATAGCTCAGGTACCGGTTCTTTTTCCAGGTAATCAGCAGATTCAGAAATATCTTGGGGCTTTCCAGGGGAATAAACCTAAGGTTGTCGTTGTTCACATGGGCACAGGTAATATGGGGAAGGCAGGTTATGCCCATCCTTGATGCAACCATTTCAAGGATAAAGTCCTTCTGGGAGCTGTTGCAGATTATGTTCGGGGTAAATCCGTTCTGAGTGCAGCCTTCAATGATGGAATCATAGAGGGAAAAATCCTCCTTGAAGAGGACAAAGCCTTCGTCCTTTAGATCCATAAATGAAAGACTCTCCTTTACAGCCAGGGGATTATCCCCATGAACACCCACCATCAGCTGACTCTTCACCAAGGGATACAGATGGTATTCATCCCTGTCGGAAGGATAGGAGCACACAATCCCAACATCAAGATTTCCGTTTTCCAGCTCATCTATTATGACCTTTGAACCAACCTCTGTAAGCCTGATGTCAATGTCAGGATATTTGGCCTTGAAGCTGCCAATGACGCTGGGGAAAAAGGATGAACCGATTATGGGTGGAATTCCGATCCGGACTCTCCCTTTTTTAAGCTTGGAAAGATTTCCAAGCTCAACGGGAATATTATTAAGCCTGGAAAGGACATCCACTGAATGTCTGTACAGCTCCTTTCCTGCATCGGTCAATTGAATCTGAGGGATTCTGTAGAAGAGCTGCACTGAAAGCTCATCCTCCAGGGACTTGATTATCTTGCTTACAGAGGATTGGGTGATATACATTTCCTCGGAAGCCTTAGTGAATGAAAGTTGATTTGCCACGGTAACAAATGTCTCCAGCTGCTTAATGTTCATATAGACCCTCCATTCCATTTTGGAATCAATATCATTATAACAATGAATTTTACTAATGATTAACATTATAATATTATAAGAACTAGATAAAAGCAACTGCTGAATTTTGGAAAGGGAGGATAATATGAAAAAGATATTCATCACAGGAATGATACCGGAGATTGCATACTCAAAGCTGTCAGAAAGCTACGATGTTACCATGAACAGAGGAGAAAAACCACTTTCCAAAGACCAGATTGTTGAGGGAATAAAGGACAAGGATGCTCTTCTGTGCATACTGTCGGACAGGATCGACAGGGAAATAATGGAATCGAATCCAAACCTTGAGATAATTGCAAATTACGGGGCAGGCTTTGACAACATAGACCTTATGGCTGCAAGAGAAAATAGCATCCTTGTCACCAACACTCCACTTGTATCAACAGTATCCACCGCAGAGCTGACCTTTGCCCTGATGCTAGGAATAACCAGAAGGATTTCGGAAGGGGAAAGGCTAATGAGATCAGGTGGATTTCAGGGATGGGCACCCATGTTTCACCTTGGGACACAGCTGGAGGGTAAGAAGCTTGGGATAATCGGCATGGGAAACATCGGAAAGAAGGTTGCAAGGATAGCCAAGGGATTTCAGATGGAGGTTGTTTATCACAACAGGTCAAGAATGTCAGAATTTGAGGAGAAGGAGTATTCAGTCCAGTACAGAAGCCTTGAAGACCTATTGGGGGAGTCGGACATAGTCACCCTGCACTTAAGCTACCACAAGTCCCTTCACCATTATATCGGAGATAGGGAAATAGGGATGATGAAGGATTCAGCCTACCTTATAAACGCTGCAAGGGGACCTTTGGTTGATGAAAAGACTCTGCTTAAGGCTCTGGTGGATAAGAGAATCGCAGGGGCTGCACTGGATGTGTTTGAGCTTGAGCCCGAGGTCACAGAGGGCCTGGAGAAGCTGGACAATGTGCTGATCACACCACATATCGGGAATGCAACAATAGAGGCCAGAACATCAATGGCACAGGTGGCATCCGAAAATATAATTGACGCTTTGGAGGGTAAGGTTCCAAAAAATATTGTCAGGGCAGGTTAAAAAGTTGTCAGTTAGGTTTGACTTTCGTTTTCCCATGTTTTATAATGAATTTAACAATATAAAACAACTTTTAACATAAGTAAACGTACATGACAACAAAAAACTAGGAGGGAACAATCAATGAAAAACAGAAGACTGGTAATGATACCGGGACCAACGCCTGTTGTAAGATCAATTCAGGATCAGATGGGAAGAGAGACCGTGGCATTCGGGGATCCAGGATTTGTTAAGGATTTCAAGGAAGTACTTACAGACCTTAAGGAGCTTTGGGATGTAAACGGAGAGGTGTTTGTGGTTGCAGGCTCAGGAACCATGGCAATGGAGATGGCGCTTTCCAACACACTAAAAAGAGGGGACAATCTGCTGATTGTATCACACGGTTTCTTCGGAGACAGATTCATTGAGATTGCAGAGAAGAAGGGCCTTAATGTGGATGTTATCTCTTCCGAGTGGGGGAAAACGGTACCTGTGGCGGACATTGAGAAGAAGCTTGGCGAAAAGAGCTACCAGGCAATGACTGTAACCCATGTGGACACTTCAACTGCAGCAGTCGCACCCATAGCCGAAATCGGTGAAATGATGAAGAAGTTCCCTGAGACAATCTACATTGTTGATGGCGTTGCAGCAACAGCAGGTGAAGAGGAGTACCTTGGAAAGATGAACATCGATATACTGTTCACCGGATCACAAAAGGCATTCGGGGTTGCTCCGGGACTTGCAATACTATTTGCAAACCAAAAAGCCCTTGATAGAAGAAAATCACTTGGAAATATCCAGGAGTACTATATAGACTTTGAGAAGTGGATTCCTATAATGAACGACACTTCAAAATACTATGCAACACCTGCAGTAAACATGATCTGGGCTCTTCAGGAGTCAATCAGACTTATCAAGGAAGAGGGACTTGAAGAGAGATACGAAAGACACAGAAAGGTTGCCAAGGCCATGAGAGCCGCTCTTGAGGCGATGGGCTTCTCAATCCTTGCAGATCCAGCAAACAGGGCAGTTACACTTTCCTGCGTCCTTTATCCTGAAGGGGTTGAGGATGTCAAGTTCAGGACACTACTTGCAGAGGAAGGGGCACAGGTTGCAGGCGGACTGGGAGCATATGCAGGCAAGATGTTCAGAATCGGACACATGGGTAACATCGACATGCTTGACCTGACTGGTGCAATAACTGCAATTGAAAGAACCCTTTACAGAATGGGTTTTGACGTTCTAGGTAAAGGTGTTACAGCACTTACAAAAGAGCTACAATAATTTCAGCAAACCCTTGGGTTTGAGCAACATAAAGGAAACAAACTTCTGGAGATCCTTTGACATGTGGAACAAACTCCCTTATAAGGTTCACAACTATGTAAATCTCCTTTAATACTATGTATCTCCAGAAGGATGACTTTCCTGGACCCTATTTGATAGAGAGATTCTACCATGAATATATGGTGGGATCTTTTTTTTATAGCTGGTAAAATGATTTCAGAATGTGAGATAAGCGGGTATTGGAGTAATATAAGTATTCCAGTCTTGGATGCAATCAATCTAAAGATTATAAATTATAATCTTTAGATTGACATTAGCTTGGTACAATGTTAAAATTCCCTTAAGACAGGAAAAAAGGCAGGTCACTTCTATGAAATATAAGGGATTGAAGCAACAAGCACATGATATTATCAAGAAGATGCTTTTAAGTGGTGAAATAAAGCCAGGAGAAAGAATCCGTGAAGATTTGATAGCGGATCAGATTTCCATGAGCAGAACTCCTGTAAGGGAGGCTATAAATCAACTTATCGTTGAAGGATTTGTGAAGCAAATCCCAAGAAAAGGCATCTTTGCAAGAAAATTCACCATGCAGGAGCTGGTGGACATTGTAGAAGCAAGAACAGTTTTGGAGTCATACGCTGCTAGAAAGTGCGCAATAGAAGCAAGTGATGGTGATCTGGAAAGAATATCCATAATATTTGATAGACTTAAAGAAGCTCTAAGATGTGGTGACATGATAGAGGCTGGAGTTCTTGACGGTGAATTTCATAAGAGCATAGCACTTTATTCAAAGAATAGGAAAATATATAGCTATATTATTGATATTGAGGATGTCATAGTATATGCGAGAAGAATGGATGTATATAATATTAGACATAAATATACTGAAGAAAACTCAATCACCCAACATAAAGAAATTCTTGAAGCACTAATTTCTAGAAATCCAGATGAAGCAGAAAGACTAATGGGCAAGAATACAAGGGAAGTATTGAACAGGATGGTGTATGAGGAGTAGCTATTTATTTTTTTAGATTATAAATTATAATATATAATATATAATACATTAGAAGCTATACACTTTTGAACCGATGGAGGTGAGATACATAATGAAAGCAGTTATAGTTGATTATAAGTACCTAGGAGATGAAAACCTTTTCTTGCCTGAAATTCAAGCAGCTAGGGAAAATGACATTGAATTATGGCTGGAAGATTGCAAAACTGAAGAAGAAATAATTAATGTTGCCAAGGATGCAGATGCAATCCACTGCTGTGGGAATCCACCAATAACAAGAAGAGTAATAGAAAATCTGGATAAGTGCAGATTTATAATTAGATACGGTATTGGAGTGAACTCAGTTGATCTGGAAGCGGCTACCGAACATGGGAAAGTAGTTTATAACATGCCTGGATTCTGCACAGAAGAACTAGCTATCCATTCAACCGCACTTATTCTCAGTTTGCTTAGAAATGTAAACTTTTACGATACTAGAATACGAGCTGGAGAGTGGCCTAAAGCCAAAGGACCTACTCCTAGAAGACTTTCAGGTATGATTTTGGGCTTGTATGGTTTTGGAGGATCAGCGAAGCCAATGGCAGAAATCTTTGGAAAAGGCTTCAACAGTAAAGTTATTACAAATGATCCATTTGTTAGTGATGAAGTCTGCAGGGAATACGGTGTTGAAAAGGTATCGTTTGATCAGATGCTGGAGCAATCTGACATAATTTCAATTAACGCACCTTTGAATGAGTCTACATATCATATCTTTAACAAGGATGCATTTAAAAAAATGAAGAATAACGCAATGATTGTTAATATTGCAAGAGGTCCACTCATTAACGAAGAAGATTTAATTGAAGCGCTGAAGGCTGGAGAGATAAAATTTGCTGGGTTGGATGTATTCGAGAAAGAACCTATTTCAAATGATAATCCTCTACTCCAAATGGAGAATGTAGTACTTACGCCACACTCTGCCTTCTACGGAGAAGAATCACTACAGAATCAACATAATACAGCAGCAAGACTTCTTGTTGAATCTGTGGTTAATAGTAATTGGGTGATTGAGAATATTGCAAATAGACAAATAATAAAAGATAGGGGACTTGGAAATGGCTAATTTAGGATTTAGAGTATTCGAAGACTTTAAGAGACCAGATAGGGAATTGGTTGAGGCGTTTAAAGAAGTACCAGTAGCAAATATTGACGATAATATGGGGAGAATAGCTTGTGTAGACTCAGCAATTAAGCCATTCAATAAGGCTAAACTCATAGGGACAGCTTTTACAGTAAAAGTTCCTTTTGGGGACAATCTAATGTTCCATAAAGCATTGGATATGGCTAAAGAAGGAGATATACTCGTAATCGCAGGCGGTGGATTCTTGGAAAGAGCACTGTGTGGGGAAATCATGATAAATTATGCAATAATGAAGAAACTTTCTGGTTTTGTAATCGACGGGGCAATAAGAGATGCTGAAACTACCAGAAACGTTGATTTTCCAGTGTTTGCAAGAGGCATAAATCCAAACGGACCATATAAGAATGGTCCTGGCGAAATAAATGTACCAGTAGCAGTGGGTGGTCAAGTTGTTTTCCCTGGGGATATAGTTGTTGGAGATGAAGATGGATTGATATTCATCAGACCTGATGATGCGCCTGAATTACTGGAGAAAGTAAAAGCTTATCATAAGAATGAAGAAGTTATTTTAGATAGTATATCCAGTGGGCTAGGATTAGATAGAACTTGGGTAGAAAAAGCACTTGAAGAAAAGGGTTGTGAGTTTATTAAGGAGGTAAAATAATGGGAAAGATCCAGTTAAAAGGTGTAATGCCACCAATGATAACGCCATTCAAGGAACATGGCGATGTCGATTATGAAGGTTTTGTAGCAAACATCAAAAAATGGAATGAAACCGGTATGACAGGATATCTTGTACTTGGCTCAAACAGTGAGACTGTATATCTTTCAGAGGAAGAAAAGTTGGAGCTAGTAAGATTGGCTGCTGAGAATAAGAAGGAAGACAAGTTTCTCTTAGTAGGTAGTGGTATGGAGTCATTGAGAGAAACAATCAAGCTAACAAACGAAGCAGCCAAGCTGGGAGCTCAAGCAGCCTTGGTACTTACTCCAAACTATTATAATGCTGCAATGACAAGTGAGGCATTAATTAACTATTTTACTCAGCTGGCAGATAACAGTGATATTCCAATACTTATATACAATGTACCGAAGTTTACTCACATAAATATTAAACCAGATGCAGTTGCTGAGTTGTCAAGACATCCCAATATTATTGGAATGAAAGATAGCAGTGGAGATATGCCTCAGATGGCTACATGGAAAAGAATTGTGCCTGAAGATTTCAACTTGTTGGTTGGAACGGCATCAGCATGGTTTCCAGCATTGGCTTTGGGAGTAAAGGGATCAATACTTGCTCTTGCCAATTGTAATCCGAATGAGTGTGTTGAAGTTCAGGACTTATTTGACAAGGGAAACTGGGAAGAAGCTAGAGAACTCTACCAAAGAATGTTTCCAGTCAATGGAGCAGTAACAGGAGCATATGGAATACCTGGGCTTAAATATGTTTGTGACAAGCTCGGTTACGTAGGGGGCAATGTTAGGACACCATTAATGCCTGTTAAGGAAAGTGCCAAGGCTGAGCTGGATGAAATTCTTAAAAAAGCTCAGATAATTTAGGTGGTCTAATATGAAAAAATATAGAATTGCTACTTTTGATTTTGCTACTGAAGATATATATGAGGTTATTAGAAATCAATTTCCACCTAATTTTGAGCTTTTGACATTAACTGATGGATCGTTGGAGGACAGAATAAGGATTGGAAAGGAAGCTGACTTCTTTATTGCAGCAACAGGAGCAATTCCTACAGAGGTAATTGCTCAGGCTGAAAATCTCAAGATGATTCAGCAACAAGGCGTTGGTTTTGACAAGACGGACGTTGAGCTTGCAACGGAGAGAGGAATTGAAGTTTGTATTACTCCTGAGGGGACATCTATTGGTGTTGCAGAGCATGTAGTCCTTCTTATTCTCGCTGTCTACAAGAAAATAATAAAGATTTCAAATGAGATGTATGAAGGTAAATTCCCAATGTGGGACTATAGAACAGAATGCTTTGAAATAAATGGTAAGACAACTGGCTTTGTAGGATTTGGAAGAATAGCCAGGGAATCTGCCACAAGGCTTCAGGCATTTAATTCAAATATTGTGTTCTATGACAGCTATGTGAATATGAGCAAGGAGGAGCAGAAGCAACTGAATGTGAGGCAGGTTGGTTCCTTGGATGAACTTCTTCAGGAATCAGATATTGTGAGTATTCACGTTCCATCAAATGATGAAACTAAAGGCATAGTGGACAAGGAATTTTTCAGAAAGATGAAGAACTCAGCAATTTTTATAAATACTGCAAGAGGTGATCTTGTAAATGAAGAGGATTTCTTTGAAGCTATGAGAAGTGGTACAATTATGGGTGCTGGAATCGATGTTTTTCCAATGGAGCCACTTCAGACAGATAATGAATATATTAAGCTTCCAAATACTGTACTAACACCTCATGTATCAGCTGGCACAGTGGATGCACTAAAGGCTAAGATAAATCATGTGTGCGACAACATTAACAGATTCATAAATGGTGAGGAAACTCAACATTCTTTAAATAAAGATCTTATTAAGATAAACACTGGTTCAAAGTAAGCTTATATCTTAAGCTGCTTGAATAATAAATTAGAAAAGAGGGGTTTAAATGAAAAAGAATTTAATTGCATTGGTATTGGTTTTGATTATGACTATGACCTTTGTAGCAGGATGTTCACAGGATTCAGGCGGAAGTACACCTCCAGAGAACAGCGAACCTTCAGCTGAAAATACGGGTGGAGCAGGAAACTATCCAAACAAGCCCATCACTGTAAATGTAGGTTTCTCAGCGGGGGGATCATCGGATGTAATGGTAAGATTACTTGCTAATACTATGGAAAAGTACATAGGACAGCCAGTGGTAGTTGTTAACAAGCCTGGTGCAGGTGGATGGGTAGCTTGGGAAGAACTTGCTAAATCTACTAAGGCTGATGGATACACTTTCTCATTGATTAACTCACCAAACATTACTTTAGGTGCTTATGACCCAGTTAATCCAAGAGAGTTAACAATCGATGATTTTGATCTTTTAGCAAATCAAGTTACAGATTTCAGCGTTTTGGCAATAAGAAAAGATGAAACTAGATTTACTGACCTTGATTCATTGGTGAAGTTTGCTCAAGAGAATACTTTACTATCAGCTTGTTCTGCAATAGGGATAATATCTGACGATGCAACGGTTACAGAATTTTTCAATATGAACTATGGAACTGATTTCCAGATAGTTCAAACTGGTGGAGCCAAAGAAAGTGAGACAATGTTCCTTTCAGGTGATACAGATGTTCTTGCAGCAAACATAGGAGATATTTTACCTCAGTACAGGAATGGTGATTATAAGATAGTTGCAGTATTCTCTTCAGAGAGAGTTGATCTTATGCCTGATGTACTGACTGCAAAAGAGCAAGGTTATGGAGACATTGAAATGTATTCTGCAAGAGGGTATGCTTTGCCTAAGGGAGTAGATCCAGAAATAAGGGAAATCCTTAAGGATGCTCTTGAGCAAGCAATTAAGGATCCTGAAGTTGTATCAAAACTTGAAGAACTTGGTGCTGCAACAGACTACATGGAGGGTGAGGAATATTATAATTTCCTTCAGCAAAATATCATTAACTCAAAACAGATTTATGGAATAGAGTAATATAATTGGGGGGTACTTATGTACTCCCTAATATATACATTGAAGGGAGGATTAAGTTGAATACTAAGAATATTCATCAGGATGTTTTTATTAGCATAGTAATATTTTTATCCCTTGGATTTCTATTTATGGTTTCATTAAACATAAAGGGAGATTCAGGCTTGTTCCCAAGATTGGTAATTGGGGGACTAGCGCTGCTCAATACAGTTCTTTTATTTAGAGGTTTGATGAAAACGAAAGAAGCAAACGCTAATAATCGTGAGGTTGAGAATACAATAAATCTAGAGACGATAAAATGGCCATTAATAGTACTGGCTGTATCAGTAGTTTATGTTGCAATTTTTAATTTTACAAATTTTTTCGTTGCTTCAACTGTATTTTTAATAGGATTGATGAAACTTTATAAAATGAAATCATGGAAAACAATAATACTGGTAACTTTGGCTTTCAACATTTTCATATACCTTGGATTTGTATTGGCGCTAAATGTACCGTTAATCTAACGAGAGGAGGGTTTTAATGCAAGCACTTGAAATATTGGGAATGGTATTGAGTCTTGATGTTATTGTCGCACTGCTCATAGGTTTGACGGTATCCATCATTATGGGAGCATTGCCGGGTCTGAGTGCAACGATGGCAGTAGCATTATTGATACCTGTAACTTTTGGAATGAATCCCATAGCTGGTTTGGTAATGCTTACAGCTGTATATACAGGAGCTGTATACGGAGGCTCAATCACTGCAATTCTATTACATACTCCCGGAACACCTGCATCAGCAGCAACTGCAATAGACGGATATGCAATGGCTCAGAAAGGCGAAGGCTTCAAAGCAATAGGTGTAGCTACGGTTTCATCTGTAATTGGAGGAACAATTTCAGCTTTGGCACTTATTTTTCTTGCTCCGCCATTGGCACAAGTATCACTGAAATTTGGACCTTTGGAATACTTTTTCATGGCAGTATTTGGTCTTACCATAATTGGAAGTCTCGCTGGAGATTCGATGATAAAGGGACTCATGGGAGGTTTACTAGGCCTCTTCATTGGAATAATTGGTTTGGACCAAATGAGTGGAATCCCCCGGTTTACATTTGGAATACTAGCCCTTGAAAGTGGAATATCAATGGTACCAGCAATGATTGGTATGTTTTCGCTTTCTCAGGTAATGATTATGACTGAAGATATTTTCAAGGGGAAATCTATGTTAACAGATGATACAGGGACCCTTTTGAAGGGTAGATTCTTACCTACAATGAAGGAAATGAAAATTCTTTTGCCTACCATAATAAAATCATCAATTATTGGTGTATTCGTAGGAATACTTCCTGGAGCGGGTGGAGATATAGGCTCCTGGGTTGGTTATAATGAAGCAAAAAGATCCTCAAAAAATCCAGAAAAGTTCGGACATGGTGCTATGGAAGGAATCGCAGCAGCTGAGTCAGCAAACAATGCTGTAACAGGTGGGGCTCTTATTCCTCTACTTACTTTAGGAATACCAGGAAGTGCAGTAGCCGCGATATTACTGGGTGGTCTGATGATTCAAGGACTATCACCGGGTTATGAACTATTCAGCAAATACGCTGATATTACATATTCTGTGATGTATGGTTTCCTGCTGGCAAATGTATTCATGGGATTCATTGGTTATGTCATATCCAAGCAAGCTGTCAAGTTGTCAAAGGTTCCGATGACAATACTTGGACCAGTAATTCTTGGATTGTCAGTAGTAGGTTCTTACGCTATTCAGAATAGTATGTTTGATGTTTACGTAATGGTTTTCTTTGGATTTCTGGGATATTTTATGAGAAAAGCAGGCTTTGGAACTGCACCTACCATTCTTGGAGTAATTCTTGGAACAATGATAGAGTCAAATTATAGAAGAGCACTTGTTTTGTCAAAGGGCAGCATGATAGGTTATTTCTTCTCTAGACCTATTGCTGTATTATTGTTCGGTCTGGTAATAGTATCCATGTTTGCTCCTGTGGTAATGAAAAAATTGCAATCAAAGATGAAGGCTGATTTCGATGAGTTAGTCTCAGATGAAGATAGGGATATGGAATAGACAGGAGATGGAACTATGAAAACATATATATTTGACCCAATTCACCAGGTTGCTCTGGATGCTGCCAATGAGATAGGTGAAATTGTTAAATGGGATAATCCAGAAGTAAAAGAGTACTCTGATGCAGAAGCGATAATCGTAAGAACAACCATAGTGGATAAAAATAGAATCGATTCAATGCCAAAGCTAAGAATAATTGCAAAGCATGGAATCGGTACTGATAATATAGATCTTAAATATGCAAAGGAAAAAGGAATATTTGTAACCAACACCCCGACAGCAAATATGACTTCAGTGGCAGAACTAGCAGTAACACTAGCACTTAGCTGTGCGCGACAAATTCCAAGAAGTAATATGCTTACGAAAAATGGTCTTGAAATCCTTGCACCCAGAGAATTGACAGGCTTGGAATTGTCGGGAAAGACAGTAGGTCTTATTGGTGCTGGCAGGATTGGGCAAAAGATAGGGGAAATATTCCGTGAGGGCCTTGGTATGAATTTAAGTTGCTATGATCCATACCTTAGTGAGGAGTTAGCGGACAAGCTAGGTCTAAAAAAATACGACAAGCTATTGGACATGCTAAGAGATGCAGACGTTGTATCAATATCCGTGCCCTTGACTGAATCAACAATTAATCTTATTGCTGAAAAAGAGCTGGAAGCAATGAAAGAGACTGCAATACTTGTTAATACCGCCAGAGGTAAGATTGTCAACGAGAAGGCACTTTATGAAGCGCTATTGAATAACAGGATAAAATATGCTGCCATGGATGTGTTCGAAATTGAGCCTCCCAAGAAAGACAACCCTCTTTTGAGTCTAGATAATTTTATAGCTACACCCCATATTGGTGCAGCAACTGAAGAAGC
This sequence comes from Gudongella ferriphila, assembly GCF_046224405.1. Taxonomy (NCBI): domain Bacteria; kingdom Bacillati; phylum Bacillota; class Tissierellia; order Tissierellales; family Tissierellaceae; genus Gudongella; species Gudongella ferriphila. Next base: position 17,732 of record NZ_JBJXRK010000010.1, read on the forward strand.
CCTTGTCAATATGGGCTTGACAGCAGTTGAAGAGATAAAAATGGTCTTACAAGGAAAGACACCAAGATACATTGTAAACCAGTAAGAATTACCCCCCCCTCATATATTATTAAACAAGCAATCTCACTTGGTCAAAATGCAACCAAGTGAGATTGTTTGCTTTTTTCAATGAATCAAATGACCGTTTCAAGTCTTGAATATGGCAGATCCAGGGATCTTGCAAGGCTTTCGTAGGTGCACTTACCGTCAATGACGTTGACTCCCTCCCTCAGGCTGTTGTCAAAGTCAAGTGCCTTGTTCAGGCCATTGTCAGCCAGCTTCACAACATAAGGCAGTGTTGCATTGGTAAGGGCATAGGTTGCGGTTCTGGCATATGCTCCCGGCATGTTGGCTACGCTGTAGTGGATGACCCCATGCTTGACATACACTGGATCGTCATGGGTTGTTGCATGGTCTATTGTCTCCACAACACCACCCTGGTCGATTGCAACATCCACAATTACAGAACCCACACGCATTGAACGGACCATATCCTCTGTAACAAGCTTGGGGGCCTTTGCTCCTGGAATAAGGATTCCGCTTATCAGAAGGTCCGTATCCCTGATCTCCTCGGCAAGTGAAAACTCATTAAGGATGACCGTCTTGATCTTCGAGCCGTAAAGTTCATCAAGATATATCAACTTGGAGGCGCTCTTGTTTAGGACCGTCACATCCGCTCCCAAGCCTACAGCCATCTTGGTGGCGTTCATTCCAACTGTACCTGCACCGAGAATTGTAACCTTGGCGGGCTTTACTCCAGGTACCCCTGAAAGAAGTATTCCGCTGCCTCCCTTTGCCTTAGATAGAAACTCGGCTCCAACTAGCACTGACATTCTTCCGGCAACCTCACTCATGGGTGTCAATAGGGGAAGTGACCCATCATCAAGCTGCACCGTCTCATATGCTATCCCTGTTATCCTCTTATCCAAAAGATCCTTGGCCAGCTGGGGTGCTGCAGCAAGGTGAAGATAGGTGAACAGAAGCTGTCCTTCCTTTAGTAACACAACCTCCTCAGGCTGTGGTTCCTTGACCTTTACAATCATGTCAGAAGCCTGGAAGACCTCCTCAGCAGTCTGGACTATTTCAGCCCCAACCTTTGAATACTCCTCATCACTGAATCCGCTGCCCCTTCCAGCATCCTTCTGCACCAACACCCTGTGTCCCCTGTTTGCAAGTGTATGAACACCTGCAGGGGTCATTGCAACTCGGTTCTCATTGTTCTTTATTTCCTTTGGTACTCCGATAATCATAAAAATATCCCTCCAATATTTAATTGTTTAAAGCTATAGTACAGCAACTCGCCAATGATGTAAATTCTAATATAGACTGTCATCTATTCATTGATGGAATAGAATGGTATATATTAAAAAAGAGTCTTACCCTTAAAAAACGTGGTAAGACCCCTCATATCATTCTGATTCAACGTCCTCGTTGACCACCAGTACAGGACAGGGTGCATCTGAGACTACCCTCTGGGAAACTGATCCCAGGAAAAACCTCTGCACCTTTGAATATCCCCTTCTACCCATTACTATCAAGTCTGCGTCAATGTACTTTGCATGGCTGATTATTTCTTCGTAGGGTTCTCCCACCATTATATCCTTGGTGCATACAATATCCCTACAGTTAAGTCCATCAACGAATTCATCAAGCATCCTTCTCTGCCTATCCGTCAAACCCTCGACGACCTTTCTCATGTCACCTGCATATCCAATCCCACCACCAACGGCAGTTCCAATCAACTCAGGTCTTTTCACTACTGCAAAGAACGTGATCTCACTGCCATATGTCTCAGCCACGTCAATGGCCAGCAGGGCAGCCTTCATGGAGGCAGGTGAACCGTCCACCGGTACAAGTATCCTCTTCATGGTCCTCCTCCAATCTTTAAAGTTTTTTTCTTCCTATTTTTTATATACCCTTAGGAAGTGACATTATGCACTTTGGAAACCGGGTCCAATTTAAAGAACTGATGGAGGACGAGTATTGAAATAGCTAATTAACAACATATGTTCAATTCAAATATGGCCTCATGCTCTTGTGATGTGCCTCCTTTTTTGGTATTATATTCTAGATGATGGGTTTTAATGCCCAGTAAGCCATATACATAATTTAATTACATATGAAAAGGAGAAGTGAAAATGCCAAAGAGTAGAGGACTTAGTTTTATTATTATCGCTCTGGTATCAGTTGCAGTGCTGTTTATTGGAGGCAGCATGATGAACTCAGGAGGAGGAGCATTTGCAGACATACCAGACGGAGTATACGAGGGTACCAGTGATGCAGGTATGCATCCAGGCCTTAAGGTAGCGGTAACATTTGAGGGCGGAAAGATAACCAATGTGGAGGTTGTTGAGCATAGTGAGACAGATGGAATATCTGACCCGGCCATAGAGGGAGTTCCAGCGGCTATAGTTGCAGCAAACTCAACAGAGGTTGATGTTGTATCAGGAGCAACCCTTACATCAAACGCAATTATCGAAGCCGTTAACAATGCAATAGCAGTGGCATCAGGTAATGCACCTGCAGTGGAATATGCAGACGGAACCTACATTGGAACAAGTGACAAGGGAATGAACCCAGGGCTTAAGGTTTCAGTGACAGTTGAAGGTGGAAAGATCACAAAGGTTGAAGTCATTGAGCATGACGAGACACCTGGAATAGCAGATCCTGCAATCGAGGGAGTACCGGCAGCAATCGTTGAAGCTGGTTCACCAAGCGTAGATGTTGTATCTGGAGCAACATTGACTTCTGAAGCAATTATGGATGCAGTTCAGAATGCACTTTCAGGAGGATCCTCAGAGGAGCCAGCTGAGGAAGAGCCTGCAGCTGAGGAACCAGACATTGCAAGCATACCAGACGGAACCTACGAGGGAGTAAGTGATGCAGGAATGCATGCAGGTCTTAAGGTAGCCGTTACAGTTGAAGGTGGAAAGATCACTAAGGTTGAAGTTTTGGCTCATGACGAGACACCTGGAATCTCAGACCCGGCAATCGAGGGAGTTCCAGCGGCAATCGTTGAGGCAAACAGCACAATGGTTGATGTAGTGTCAGGAGCCACCTACACATCAGATGCCATAATGGAAGCAGCAAGATTTGCCCTTATGGAAGGTGCAGCAAGCGGAAATTCCGGAGCGGCAGACGGTCCTGTAACATATGTTGACGGAACCTACGAGGGTGTAAGCGATGCAGGAATGCACGCAGGACTTAAGGTTTCAGTGACGGTTGAAGGCGGAATCATAACAAACGTTGAGGTAGTGGCTCACGAAGAGACACCAGGAATATCAGACCCGGCAATCGAGGGAGTTCCAGCGGCCATTGTTGAGGCGAATTCACCAAATGTTGATGTAGTGTCAGGAGCCACCTACACATCAGATGCAATAATCGAAGCTGTCAGCCTGGCTCTTGAGGGAGCTGTTGCAGAAGCCGGAGCAGCACCTGCAGCGGAGTACACTGACGGAACCTACGAGGGAGTAAGCGATGCAGGAATGCACGCAGGCCTTAAGGTTTCAGTGACGGTTGAAGGCGGAAAAATAACAAACGTTGAGGTAGTGGCTCACGAAGAGACACCAGGAATATCAGACCCGGCAATCGAGGGAGTTCCTGCAGCGATCGTTGCAGCAAACTCAACAGAGGTTGACGTTGTATCAGGAGCCACCTACACATCAGATGCAATAATTGAAGCTGTTGGATTTGCACTTGAGGGAGCCCGATAATCTAAACAATAAATAAAGAAAAAGAGGCTATATCACAGATAATGTGGTATAGCCTCTTTTAAAAAATCACTTAAGACCCTCGTACATGGTAATTTCCTTGCTGATCACCAGGTCCTTGGTCTTTTCACCGTAGTTGGCAAAATGCTCGGTGGTGGTGTGGTACTTGAAGTCATCTTCCGACTTGTACTTCTCATAGAGGAAGACCTTGTTTCCAGCCATTGAAGCCTCGTAATTCAGGCATCCCGGCTCAGCCAGGCTCTTCTCGGAATTCTCCTTGATAAGCTGGATGAACTCATCCATCCTTTCAGGCCTGATCTCATACCTTACGGTTATTACATGTGCGCTCATGACAAAACCCCTTTCCTTATCTACTATTATATAAAATCCATCGGAATAAATCCTCATCATTAATCGACCCATCTGCTATTCCAAATCCAAGTTTAATTAAATCGGCATCTGTGCAATTTAATTTGATTCCATTAATTTCAAGAAAAACAAGCATTGCTAGAATTCCTATTCTCTTATTACCATCTGTAAAGAGATGATTATTAACAAGAAAATAGCATAACTTTGCAGCTTTATCATTTGGCCAATTCCTCAAAAGCATCCATATACTTTGTGATTAGCTTTTCGGCAACTATATCAATATCTTGATCTTCAGCAGTCTCGTACTTTGAAATTTGACTGTATTCAATCAATATATATCTAGGTTTATTGTTTTTCATAATTACAGCTGATCCGTTCTTATCAACCATTCTTGCAACTTTTGAGAAGTTCTGATTGGCTTCGGTTATTGAAACTAGATTCTTAAGATTTACCTTCATGAAATTCAACTCCTTTCTAATAATATTATACCCAAAATATAGGATAAAAACAACCTATATCGAGGGGTGGATTTCACTGCGTTTTTCTACTTTCTCCATTTCGACTTCATCTCAATTGTCATCCACCCGAAATACTGATAAACTATACACATTACCATAAAAGGAGCTGATGATAATGGAAATCAAAAGATATGAGGGAACAGGACGAATGAGCAAGGCGGTTGTACATAATGGGACAGTCTATCTGTGCGGACAGACTGCCGGTTCGGATTCCCTGGATGTAAAGGAGCAGACTGCAGGGGTACTCCTTAAGATAGAGGAGCTCCTTAACAAGTACGGTTCAGACAAGAACCACATCCTTTCAGCGATAATCTACCTGAAGGATATAGGCCTTTTCAAGGATATGAACCAGGTTTGGGATGCCTGGGTGGAGGATGGACACGAGCCAGCCAGGGCATGTGTTGAGGCAAAGATGGCAGCAGAGAACATCCTTGTTGAGATTTCAATAGTAGCAGCTGAGAAAGAGCAGGATAAGGGGATATTCTAGGGAAAATCTATCCAGGGGGACTGTCCCCCTGGATAGTTTGGGGAGAATGATTATGAAGAAGATATTATTGATAACCATGGGTGAGAATACAGGAAGGGCCCTAAGTGAACAGCTAGATGACCTTTATGGCAGCATGCTCCAGGTAACCTGCCATCTCCTTGAAGACCTGCCAGTGCCTGAAGATGGCTATGACCTTGTGGTATTCAGCAGCAACTATGTCAGGGACCGGGCAAGCAGGTCCTTTAGCGAGAACATCAGCTACATAGTTGCCCATAGGGTTGTCAACCACAAGAACATCAGGGACCTGATAAGCCTTGAAAGGGGCTTGGAGGTTCTCTTTGTAAACGATGGATACGAGTCAGCCACCGAGGCTATCCAGCAGCTGCAGGATCTGGGTCTTGACCATATCAAGTACTACCCATATTATCCTGGGATTCAAAAGTATCCCAGGGTTTCAACCATTGTGACACCAGGTGAAAATCAGCTGTCCCCCTATGGTGCTTCAGATTCAATAGATATAGGTTCAAGGATTCTTGGGCTGTCCACAATTTTTGAGATCAACAATACTCTCTTTGGGAATCAGATTTCAAATCATGCCATAGCTGAAAGCTACCTCAAGGACATTGTGGAGATCTCAAAATCAATAGACAAGGCCGGCAAGGAAACCAGCGAGATCAAGGATATACTCGAGAAGATCACAAACAGTCTTGAGTTTGGGGTGGCTTTCATTGACAGTCAGGGAATCATCCGAAGCATCAACAGCAGATTTGAAAAGATGCTGCAAATAAAAAGGATGGATGTCCTCAACAAAAGAGCATCAGACATCGAGGGCATTAACAGGATAGTGGAATCAGGTGAAAGCAGCTATGATACAAGGGTGGGAAGCAAGAACATCCATCTGGAGATGAAGGAGGTGACCTACCAGAACAGGGTGGGTCAGCTTGTTAAGGCTTACTATGACCAGGCGGGATCCTCAATGAAAGCACTGTATGAGAACAACAGGAACCTGCATGATTTTGACGACTACTACACCCTTGAGCCAGAGGTTCTGGGAATGCTTGAAAAAGCCAGAAAGTATGCCTCCACAGACGGTACGATCCTTATCCATGGAGAAAATGGAACTGGGAAGGAAATCCTCGCCCAGGCCATCCACAAGAACTCCCCCAGAAGGGACAAGGGCTTTGTGCCCATCAACATTGCCGCCATATCCTCAAACCTTGTGGAGAGTGAGCTCTTCGGCTACGAGGAGGGTACCTTCACAGGTGCCCTAAAGGGAGGTCGGGAAGGCTTGTTCCAGGTTGCGGATGGAGGGACCCTCTTCATAGATGAAATTGGAGATACCCCCTTGGATATACAGGCCAAGCTCCTGAGGGCCCTGGAGGAAAAGCGGATAAGAAGGGTTGGAGGCAGCAGGGAAGAGGCCGTTGATGTAAGGATTATCGCAGCCACCAACAGGAACCTCCTGGAAATGGTAGAGGACGGCAGCTTCAGGCAGGACCTCTTCTTCAGGCTCAACATCCTTCCCCTGGAAACCATTCCCCTTAAGGAAAGGCCAGCTGATGTGGAGCTGCTTCTTAGGATGTTTCTTAACTCCTACATGAAAAGCAGAAGTGTGAAAAACCTCAATGAGATTTTCAACAGCGAGACCCTGGGCATACTCAAGGTCTACAGGTGGATAGGGAATGTAAGGGAGCTGAAAAACCTTACAGAGTACCTGAGCCATATTTACACCGGTGAAAAGATCAGAAGGGACGACCTTCACAGGTATATTCTGGATGATGCCAAGAAAGAAGCACAAGCGGAACCCCTTGAGACCTGGATATTGAAGCAGCTTGAAGTCCACGGCCAGGTGCCGGTTGGCAGAAGGAGATTGCTCAGCCAGGCAACAGAAATCGGCTATGATCTGGGAGAAGGACAGCTAAGAGCCCTTCTGGATGACCTTAAGGAAAGGGGTCTGGTGGAGACCGTCCGCAACAAGGGCATGATCCTAACGGAGAAGGCAAGGAAAACCAATAAAGCAGGATAACTCCCGCCAACAGTTGGATGACATCCAACACCAGGCGGGTTTGCTTTGGATAGCTTTTTTGTGAAAGCCAGTAAACAGGGGAACTCTCCTTGGAAACAAAATTGGCATGGATATTGCAATAATAAATGGCAGAAAAATAAAAGGAGAGTGATTGTATGGAAAAGAAGGAGCAGGTTAGAAGGAGACCCACGTTATTACAAGGTCTTATACCAATACTATTTATGGTTATAGCGTTGACGGTTGGGGTTGGAGTATTGAAGCTAAGGACAGAGCCCATCATTATACTTTCAGCCTTTGTTGCAGGGATAATCGCCTGGAGACTTGGCTACACCTGGAAGGAAATGCAGGATGGGGTAATCGACAAAATCTCAAGGGCACTACCAGCGACTTTGATTCTGTGGAGTGTTGGACTACTTATTGGATCATGGATGTTTTCAGGAACAGTACCCATGATCATCTACTACGGAGTTGACATAGTAAATCCCCAATACCTGTTGGTGACAGCCTTTATAATTTCAGCGGTACTGTCAACGGTAACGGGAACCTCATGGGGTTCAGCAGGAACAATAGGTGTTGCAATAATGGGTATAGCAGGTGGACTTGGAGTATCACTGCCGGCAACAGCAGGAGCTGTAGTTGCAGGAGCATACTTTGGTGACAAGATATCACCCCTTTCAGATACCACAAACCTTGCACCAATTGCTGCAGGATCAGAGCTTTATGAGCACATCAAGCACATGTTCTGGACTACAATCCCGGCAGCTACAGTATCACTGATCGTCTACTTCATAGTTGGAATGAACTCAGCTGGAGGTGCAAGCACCCCTGATTCTGTTTTGGTTCTTCAGGATCAGCTGAGCCAGATGTTCAACTGGAACATAATCCTGTTCCTACCGGTTGCCTTAATCATTGCAGGGTCTGTTCTCAAGTGGCCAACAATACCTACAATGCTTGGAACAAGTCTTTTCTCAATCCTACTTGGAATGGGAGTTCAGGGCTACACCCTAAAGAATGGTTTCGTTTCCCTGATCCAGGGCTTTAACGTAGGCATGACAGGCTTTGCCGGAGAGGTGGCACCGGCGGTAAACACCCTGATCAACAGAGGTGGAGTCGTGTCGGTTACAACCACCACCGTGCTTATATTCTGTGCTATGGGCTTTGCTGGAATAATTAGTGTATCAGGTATGCTTGATGTGGTCCTTGAGGCCCTTCTTAGCAAGGTCAAGACAACAGCGGGAATCATACTTTCAACAATCGCATCATGTGCAACTGTGGCATTTGTAACAGGAAGCTCATACCTTTCAATCCTTATACCGGGAGAATTGTTCAGGGATGCATATAAAATGAGAAATCTTCATGCAAAGAACCTTTCACGGACACTTGAAGACTCAGGTACTGTGCTGGTACCATTGATTCCATGGTCAGCAGCAGGAGCATATATGACCGCAACCCTTGGAGTGTCAACCATAGAATATCTTCCATGGGCGGTTCTTAACTACATGGGTATAGTGTTTGCAATACTCCTTGCTGTCACAGGAATAGGTATCACAAAGCTTGACGATAGCAAGAAGGAAGACAAGGGGGCAATTGGCAATGCTGTTAATCAAGAAGGTTAATGTGTTCTCACCAGAATCACTGGGAACAAAGGATGTAATGATAATAAATGAGAAAATCATTGAAATAGGTGAAAATCTTGAGCCCATATCAGACAGGATGGAAGTGATAGACGGTTCAGGGAAGACGTTGGTACCGGGCCTTATTGATGGACATGTCCATCTCACTGGAGGTGGAGGAGAGGGAAGCTTCAGGACAAGGGTTCCTGATATAACCCTTTCAAGGCTGATAGAAGGTGGAATAACAACCGTCCTGGGACTTTTGGGAACAGACTCCACAACAAGGAATGTTGAGAACCTTGTGGCAAAGGCCAAGGCCCTGAACGAGGAAGGGATAACCAGCTACGCCCTGACAGGGTCCTATGGCTACCCATCTGTAACCTTGACGGATTCTGTCAAGAAGGACATCACATATATCAATGAGATAATCGGCGTTAAGATTGCAATATCGGACCACAGGGCACCAAGCACCTCCAAGGAGGAGCTGGCAAGGCTTGCCTCCGATGCAAGGGTTGCAGGGATGCTCTCAGGCAAGGCCGGGGTTGTTGTTACCCACATGGGAGAAGGAAAGGGAAGGCTAAAGGCGATCAGGGAGGTCCTTGAGACCTGGGACCTTCCGATGAAGACCTTTATCCCCACACATGTGAACAGGAATGACGAACTGCTGAAGGAAGCTCTGGATTACGCAAGACAAGGGGGAACAATCGACCTTACCTGTGGAATCTATGACGAAAGGACTCCTGGAAAAGTGGTTGCAGAGGCACTGAAAAATGGAGTTCCGGCAGAAAATATAACCATAAGCTCCGACGGGTATGGAAGCTGGAGCAAGTATGACGAGAAGGGAAACCTTCTTAAGATAGGGGTTTCATCCGTTTCTAGCCTATACAATGAGTTGACCGGGACTGTGAAGGCAGGACTCCTAAGCCTTGAGGCTGCGCTGCCCTTCTTTACAACAAATGTTGCAAGAGCCCTTGGTCTTGAAAAGTCAAAGGGCAGAGTTGCCAGGGACATGGATGCAGACCTCCTTATCCTTGATGGTGACCTGAAACTTGATTATGTTATTGCCAGGGGCAAGGTCATGATGAAGGACGGCCAGGTGGTGGTGAGGGGAACCTACGAATAGATGAAAAATAGGGGCGTTGGCCTGTCATTTGACAGGTCCAAGGTCCTTTTTTTATGTATTTTCCTTGTGTGGTAAAACAAAAGGTATTTTGGGTAAGAGACTACTAGCATAAGCAAACAGGAGGGGATTTTGTGTCATATCTTAAGGAAGGAATAAGGATAAGGAACATGGAGGTTAAGAACAGGCTGGTGCTGCCGCCAATGGAAACAGTGTCAGGAAGCGAAAAGGGAGAGGTCAAGGCGGAAACCCTGGACTACTATGACAAGATCACAGGGAGTGGCCACATAGGACTTGTAATTGTTGAGCACACATACATTTCACCGGAAGGAAAAGCAAATGGACGGCAGCTGTCAGCAGCGGAGGATGACAAGATTGAAGGGCTGAGAAAGCTGGCGGATACAATAAAGAACAACGGGAGCAGGGCTTTCATTCAGCTTAGCCATGCCGGGAGCAACGGACCTGAGGATGTCCAGGGGACGGAGTGTGTGGGACCATCACCTGTAATGAATCCCAGGAAGAAGAACAATCTGACGCCACGGGAGCTGACAGTGGATGAAATCAAAGCCCTGGTGGTGAAATTCGCACAGGCGGCAAGAAGAGCCAAGGAGGCGGGCTTTGATGGGGTCGAGATCCACTCAGCCCACGGCTATCTCCTAAATCAGTTCCTGTCGCCCTTGACCAACAAGAGGACAGACCAGTATGGAGGTGACCTTTCAGGCAGGATCCTCTTCCATCGCCAGGTAGTCCAGGCGGTCAGGGAAAAGGTGGGGGAGGACTACCCTGTATTCGTGAGAATAGGAGCCTCGGATAATATGGAAGGCGGGACAACCATAGAGGACAGCAGGGAGGCTGCCAGGGAACTTGTTGCAGCGGGAGTTGACGTGATAGATATAACCGGTGGTATGTGTGGATTTATGGGGCCCGAGTTCACCGGCCAGGGATATTTTTCGGGATGGAGCGAAAGCATAAAGCAGGCAGTCAATGTTCCGGTCATCCTTACAGGAGGGATCACTGAGCCTGAGGCTGCGGAAGGGCTCCTGAAGGAGAAAAAGGCTGACCTGATCGGGGTAGGCCGTGCCATACTGAAGGATCACAACTGGCCAAAAAGAGCAATGGAATAACAAGAAAGGGGACGCACGAGCGTCCCCTTGATCACGTCACCTTAGATTCTTATTATGTAAACGAATAATCTATCGTAAGTTCGGGTATACATAATACGTAAGCAAATTAACAAGTCAAAGGAGAGGTGCTAATGAGTAGATTGTTTAGTTTGGAAGGTAAGGTAGCATTGGTTACAGGAGCATCATCGGGACTTGGCGTTCAGTTTGCGACTGCACTTGCAAGACAGGGTGCGGATGTTGCATTGCTTGCAAGAAGGATAGAGAAGCTTGAAAAGGTAAAGGCAGATATAGAGGAGCTTGGCGTCAAGGCACTTGCAGTTCAGTGTGACGTAACAGAGGTTCAGCAGATAAAGGATGCAGTAAAGGAAGTAAAGGACCATTTCGGCAAGATTGACATTCTTGTAAACAACGCTGGGATTGGCTTTATGGCACCAGCTGAAGACCAGTCAGACGAAGACTGGCTAAGAACTGTTGACATCAACCTAAACGGAGTATACTTCATGGCTAGAGAGGTTGGTAAGATCATGGTCGAGCAGAAGTACGGAAAGATCATCAACATCGGATCAATCCACAGTACGGTTGCAATGCAGGGATCAGCCATATCAGCCTATGGAGCAACCAAGGGTGGAGTGAAGATGCTGACAAAGGCACTGGCTACAGAGTGGGCTAAGTATAATATTACCGTCAACACAATCGGACCCGCATATTTTGAGAGTGAGATGACCCAGGAGGTTGTTAACGACGAGTCATTCAAGACAGTTGCACAAACATACTGTCCTATGGGACGAATCGGTAAGGAAGGCGAGCTTGATGGAGCTGTTGTATACTTTGCATCAGATGCATCTAGCTACACCACCGGCCAGTATCTGGCAGTAGACGGTGGATGGACTGCAATCTAATATCAAGAATAATCTACCCATGGGGACAGTCCCCATGGGTAGATTGTTTTTTTGAAGCAGTTTTAACAATGAATTCTCCTATCAGTGGGTATCTATACAGTACAATAGAAGTTCGGTTTGTTTTATGTTTTGGATGGAGTTGATTGTTATGATGTTCAAGGACAGGGTAGATGCAGGTAGAAGACTTTCCAAGCTTCTAAAGAGATATGCAGTGGAGGATGCGGTTGTCTATGCATTACCAAGGGGAGGAGTGGTTCTTGGTGCCCAGATTGCCAAAGACCTTTCATTGCCTCTTGATATTGTACTTACAAAGAAGATTGGACATCCCAGCAATCCGGAATATGCCATAGGTGCATCCGCCGAGGAAGGAGAGCCCTGGTGCAATCCAAAGGCTATAAAAGACATTGATCCAAAGTGGCTGGAGGATGAAGCGGAAAGGATCAAGGAGGAGCTTAGGAGAAGAAGAGAGGAGTATCCCGCTCCATATATTTCCCCAAAGGATAAGATAGCCATAATTGTAGATGACGGTGTTGCAACCGGCTACACCATAAAGGCAGCAATAAAGGAGATAAGGAGCAAGAAGCCGAAAAGACTTGTCCTTGCGGTACCGGTAGTTCCATCGGACACGGCAAGGGATCTTGACAGGATGGTTGATGACCTCCAGTGCATAGCAAGGGAATACTTCTTCCTGGGTGCGGTGGGAGCATATTACGACAATTTTCCACAGATTCAGGATGAAGAGGTAATAGAGCTTTTGGAAGCAGCGAATAAGCAAAAAGTTTAGGCAAGGGAGAGAATCTCTTGCTTTTCTTTTGTCATAAATTGGCCTAAAATAATCTTTTGCAATGAATTTGATAACAATTTGACAAAGAAAAGGGTATAAATATTATGGGAAAACATCCCAGGGAAACTATAGGGTTGGTTGTTGTTGATGCGTGGAGGTGCATTGAAGTGAAGGAAGGATATATTGAAGGTGCAAAGGGAAGGCTTTGGTATTCAGTCTACGGGGAGGACAGGAAAGGGACGCCGTTACTGGTGGTTCATGGAGGGCCCGGATTTCTATCCATGCCCCAGGTCTTAAGTGACCTAGCAGATGAAAGGCCTGTTTATTTCTACGACCAGCTGGGATGTGGCAAGTCAGACAAGGCAAAGGATATGGACGATTATTCTGTGGAATATTACACCAAGGAGCTGGATGATGTAATTGAGGGGTTGGAACTGTCTGAAGTTATACTTTTTGGTCACTCATGGGGAGCTGGACTGGTCTGTTCCCACATGCTAGAGAATAAGCCCGAAGGTGTCAAGGCTCTGATACTTTCGTCTCCATACTTAAGTACACCAATATGGGAAGAGGATATGAAGAAGCTGGTATCCAAATTGCCGGAGCCAATGGTAGAAATAATTAGGAAGGCAGAAAGTGATCATGAGTATGGGGAAGATTATTTTGGAGTAATGATGGAGTTCTACAAGAGACACATGTATACCCATACACCATTCCCTGGGTACCTGATGGAGGCAATTGGAGCAATAAATCAGGAATTGTACGGCGTTATGTGGGGACCAAGTGACCTTGAGCTTACAGGAAAGCTGAGAAGCTTTGACCTTTCCCCAAGACTTGGCGAGATTACTGTACCGGTACTTTTAATTTGTGGAGATAGGGATGAAATGGATGTAAGGACATTAAGGGACTTCCAGATGGCAATGTCCAAGGGACAGATGGCGGTTATCCCAGATGCAGGTCATATGAACCATCTTGAAAAGCCTGATATATTCAAGGCCGTTGTCAGGGACTTTCTGGATTAGGATCTATAAATCAATGAGGAGTACACAAGGTGGTACTCCTTTTTCTGTGGGTGACCTTCTATGTTTGCCAGACACCCAAGTCATATGTGAATTGTCTTATACCCCCCAACAGTATTTGACTTAAATCTATTAAAGTATTATTATTAATGTACCAATGAAAAATCAAGGAGAAAATAATGGACATAATAAAACTAGTAGCGGTATTTGCAATAATCGTAGTTGTAATGAGGATGAACAAGCCTCTGTATATATCAGTGACAGTGGGCTCAATCGCCACAGCGCTTCTTTATGGAGTAGGATCAGCGGAGCTGCTAAATGTCTTAAGGAATGGAGTATTTGGAAGGACAACAATAACCCTGGTGCTTGCATTCTATTCCATAACATTCCTGCAGAGGATGCTTGAAAAGAGGGGACACCTTATTCAGGCAGAAAGGTCCCTTACAAACATTTTCAACTCAAGAAGGGTCAACGCAATGATCGCCCCCTTCATAATAGGATTGCTGCCATCAGCAGGGGCTGTCTTGATCGCTTCGCCCATTGTGGACAAGGCAGCTGGGGATGACCTTACCCAGGAGGAAAAGACCTTTGTAACCTCCTTCTACAGGCATATTTCAGAAGCCTTCCTTCCCACCTATGCATCCATAATACTTGCTGTGAATCTTAGTGGAATCAAGATGACAAGCTTTATCCTTGGGATGCTTCCCATGATTCTCATACTGTTTATTCTGGGCTATGTCTTTTATGTAAGGAAGATACCCAAGGTGGAGAAAAGACTTGAGGGGGTGGACCGCGGCTATGAATGGAAAAGGTTGATTGAGGCACTGTGGACCATTATCCTCACAATAGTCATTATCCTTGTGCTGGGAGTCCCTGTGCACCTAAGTGTGATCCCGGTTATAATTCTCTCCTATATAATCAACAGGTTCAAGTACAGGGAAATCAAATCCATGTTCTACACAGCCTTTGAAAAAAAGCTGATAATGACAACAGTGGTGATCATGGTTTTCAAGGAGCTTTTAATAGAGACAGGAGTAATAGAGAATCTGCCGGACTACTTTGCAGCCCTGGCAGTTCCACCGGTTGTAATATTCGGACTTATTTTCTTCTTCGGAACCCTGGTGGCGGGATCCCAGGCAATGATTGCACTGGCCCTTCCAATAGCTATTGCAACAATACCATCTGGGGGACTGAGCCTTGTGGTATTCCTGATGTCAATCAACTACATCGCAATGCAGATATCACCTACACACATTTGCCTTGCAATAATAACAGAGGAGCACGGGACATCCTTCCTCTCCCTTGTGAGAAAGACAATGCCGGTGCTGGTATCCTTTGTGCTGATAGCATCAGCCTACAGCTACCTGCTATACACTCTTATGTAAAAAGCAGTGGAAAATTTTCCACTGCTTTTTGCTAACAACCAATCACTAGATTATTCGACTAGACTCAGATACCCTGTCAATGAAATATATCAAAATCAAAGTTTTTGGATACCTCTATTGCTGGGCACTTATGACTATAAGGTTTTCAGTTGTGAATTGTGAGTTGTGAACTGAGAATTGTCACTGCAGGTTGTATTGGCTCCGCAGGTCTTGCTGTAGGGGCAGCCCGAGCACTTGACCCCATTCTTCCTGTCCCTTGATATTTTCAGAAGGGACAAGCCTACAACCGTCGCTATCATAATCAATACTATTATACGTCCAATCAACCTAGGCAGCATCCTCAAAGAACACCCCTCCTAAAAGGCAAGTTAACCCTGGCCAACAATTCATATTCTATTTTGTGGCTGGGATATGTCAATACTTTTTCTGAAATAAGAATTATGAGCATTTACCATGTTTGGACATGGTAAATTGAGATTAATATATTGAACAAATAAATTTTTTGATAAACTTGTTTAAAATTTAACATGATATGGTATAATATGATTGTGGAATAATTAACAAACAAAAGGAGAGATATTATGGCAAGATTATTTAGCTTGGAAGGTAAGGTAGCACTGGTAACGGGAGCATCCTCAGGACTTGGAGTACAGTTTGCAACTGCACTTGCAAAGCAGGGAGCGGATGTTGCACTTCTTGCAAGAAGAAAGGAAAAGCTTGAAAAGGTAAAAGCTGACCTTGAGGCACTTGGAGTAAAGGCATTGGCGGTTGAATGCGACGTGACGGATGTCAAGCAGATCAAGGATGCCGTAAAGGAAGTTAAGGACCATTTCGGCAAGATTGATATATTGGTAAACAACGCAGGAATTGGCTTTATGGCACCTGCTGAGGAACAATCAGATGAAGACTGGCTGAAGACAGTTGACATTAACCTTAACGGAGTTTACTTTGTTGCCAGGGAAGTTGGTAAGATAATGGTTGAGCAGAAGTACGGAAAAGTAATAAACATCGGCTCAATTCATAGCACGGCAGCGATGATGGGGTCTGGAATTTCAGCCTATGCTGCAACCAAGGGTGGAGTCAAGATGTTGACCAAGGCTCTTGCCACAGAATGGGCTCAATACAATATAACAGTAAATACAATCGGCCCTGCTTACTTTGCCAGCGAGATGACTCAGGATGTAGTATCGGACAAGTCATTCGAAGCTGTTGTAAAGACCTACTGCCCAATGGGAAGGATAGGGCAGGAAGGGGAGCTTGATGGGGCCATAGTCTACTTCGCATCTGACGCATCAAGCTACACCACTGGCCAGTACCTTGCAGTTGACGGAGGCTGGACAGCAATCTAATAGAATCAGTATGGAATCGAAATGAGGCCATAGCTTATTATCAAGCTATAGCCTCATTTTTGCTTATTAGATTTTACCTTTAACATGATTTATCGTCATCTCGACCTTGTGGAGACATCTTTCTTCTTAACATTATTCATTATTCACTGTACAATGTTCATTGCATTTTACAGTTCCTTGATAAGTTCGGCATAGACCTCACATGCCTCGACAATCTTATCAACAGCACATCTTTCATCCCTCATATGGGCAAGCTTGTACTCCCCGGGCCCAAAGCCGATTGTGGGAACGCCCATTGAAATGGGGGTGATGGCGTTTGTCCCGAAATCCCAGAAGTCAAAACCTTTAGGCTCCTCATTGTATATATTTGAATAGGCCCTTATTAGTGACTGTGTCAGCTGGTGATCCTTCTGGATCTTCCATGGATCGTGCATAGGCTGGTAGACAAGGTCCTTGCCCTTCCAGGTTGTGTGATAGAGGGTCCCAACCTCCCAGGAGGCATCCTTGCCCTGGATCAGCCTGTCCATCGCCTCCTCCACCTGGTCCAGGGTCTCCCCGAGAACCAGTCTTCTGTCCAGGTAGATTGCACATTCGCTTGGAACCGCATTAAGGGATGCGCTGACGCTTGATATGTCAGAGAGGACAACCGTTCCGTGGGGCTCGTTTTCCTTATACAGGGACTTGTTCAGTTCATCAACCCTGGTTATTATTTCAGCCATTTCATAGACTGCATTGACTCCCTTCTCCGGTGCAGACCCGTGGGCTGAGACACCGTGGGTCCTGATCCTGATCTGGGCCTTTCCCTTGTGGCCAAGGGTGATGACATTGTCACTTGGCTCGCATATGATACAGTAGTCAGGCTTAAGGTCAAGCTCCTTGTACAGGTGCTTCAGGTTCTCACCGTCGCAGAACTCCTCGCAGACGGTCCCTGTCACATAGACAGTCTTGCCCTCGAGGTAGCCCAGGTCCCTTGCCCTGGCAGCTGCATAAACACTTGCTCCAAGGGCGGACTTCATATCCACGCTGCCACGTCCCCAAAGATAGCCCTCCTGGATATCGCCTGAGAAGGGAGGGTACTTCCATTCATCGGGATCATTAACCTGTACCGTGTCCATATGGCTGTCAAAGTGGATGATCTTTGGCCCGTCCCCAATCCTTCCAACAACATTTCCCGTTGAATCTATGAAGACCTCATCATAGCCAAGCTTCTCCATCTCCTCCTTTACAAGGTTTGCGTAATCTCCTTCCTGGTCTGTGTAGCTTCTGGTCTGAACAGACCTTTGCACAAATGCTATTAGTTCCTGATCTTTATTCATTTCGAACATCATCCTTTCTTTATGTCTATTTATTTGTCATCCCAACTAAAATTCCCTCTCAAGCATCATCTTCATCTTGACCATATTCTCCTCATTGGGCTCAAGAAGGTACATGTTCTGTATGATCCTCTTGACCCTGCTTGGCTTGTCGCTTAGGACAACGATCCTATCCCCAAGTCTTATGGCCTCATCAAGGTCATGGGTCACAAGGACACATGACCGGTTCTCCATATCCATCAGTTCCCTGAAAAAGTCCATTATGACCTTCTTGTTTGAGATATCAATGGAGGAGAAGGGTTCATCCATAAGAAGGAGGGAGGAGGGGTAGATAAAGGCCCTCAGGATTCCGATCCTCTTTTTCATTCCACCACTGAGCTCTTCAGGGTAGTAGTCCTTGTATTCAAGGAGTCCAACCTTATCCAGATAGTCCTCAACAAGCCCGTCCTTGTCCAAGATATCATCATTGCCGCTCAATACAAAGCGGAGGTTCTCCTTGACGGTTCGCCATGGTATAAGCCTGTCCTCCTGGAAGACAAAAGAAAGCACAGAATCCTTGAAACCAATGACCTGGCCGGAATCAGGCTTCTCAATATCCGATATGATGTTA
Source organism: Gudongella ferriphila (assembly GCF_046224405.1). Taxonomy (NCBI): domain Bacteria; kingdom Bacillati; phylum Bacillota; class Tissierellia; order Tissierellales; family Tissierellaceae; genus Gudongella; species Gudongella ferriphila. The sequence continues at coordinate 36,094 of NZ_JBJXRK010000010.1, forward strand.
AGAAGCGTGGTCTTGCCGCAGCCGGAAGGGCCGAGGATGCAGGTTGTTCCACCTTGGACAAAATCAATTGAGATATCCTCAAGGACCAGGAGGTCATTGAATTTTTTGGTTATGTTCTCGATTCTGTACATATAATCACATCCTTGTTTTGTCTTCCCGACCGTAGCGGAGGGATCTCTCTTTTCTCAATCAATTACCTACTAAACCCTAGATTTCTCCTATACAGTCGGATACCCTCTCAATGAAATAACTCAAAATCAAAGATTTTGATTATTTCTATTGCCGGGCACTTATGACAAATAAGTTGTCATCTCGAGCTTGTCGAGAGATCACTCTTCTATCTTTTCCTAACCAACCGACCAACTCTCTTCTTACTTTTTAACTCTTAACTCTTAATTTTCTTCTCCATTGTACTTTGTTCATTGACCTTATTCTTTCCACTAACTCCTAACCACCTGACCAACCGACCAACTCTCTTCTTACTTTTTAACTCTTAACTCTTAATTTTCTTCTCCATTGTTCAATGTTCATTGTACTTTGTTCATTGACGATATCTTCTGCTTTCCACTTTCAACTAATACCTGCAAAACCTTCGAAATAACAAGAATAACCACAATCCATGCAAACACTCCCGACGTATTGAGATACATCCTCTGAAGCTGTAGATTCCCCCCAATTGAAAACCCGGGCTGGGAAAGGACCTCTCCTGCAACAACCATCTTAAGTGTCGTTGACAGGGTGGTGGCGGATATGTTTGACAGCCCGTGTACAATCACCGGTATGTATATATCCCTTATAAGTGCAAGTCTCTTGACCTTGTAGACCCTGGCCATCTGGAGGATCCCCCTGTCCACCTCATCAAGGGAGACAAGGACCGTCTGGTACATGATTGGAAAGACCACAAGAAAGCCCACAAAAAGGGGAACAAGGCTGCTGTGCAGCCAGATCAGTGCAAGAAGTATGATAGCAATGACAGGAACAGAGCTAAGGAATTCCACAAAGGGATTTAACAGGAGCCTCACAGGCCTTGACCACTTGGAAATGCCGCCAAAAAAAACAGCAAGAAGCAGGGAGGAAACAAATCCTCCAAGGCTTCTTGCCATTGTATATAATATCGTCTTTAGAAATCCATCGGTTCCAGCTATTTCAAACAGGCTGTTCAAGGTAGCCAGAGGGGAGGGGATAAGGACCTCCTTGCCCACAAAAATAGACAAGAGAAACCAAGCCCCGATCAGGATAAGACCGGAGACAAGCTTAAGACCTTTATCTTGTGTAGTAGATATCTTCATCAGGCAGCGCTCCTCCGATAAAGTCAGGGGCAAAGTCCATGATAGCCTGGTAGTAGTCCTGGTATTCCTCCATTGAATCCTCAATGGGGAAGTTACCTATGTTCATTCTTTCAATTCCCTGAACCACGGCGGCCTTTGGAGTTCCAAGAAGGAGGTCCTCGGAAAGGTCACCCAGGGCTTCTGGATTTTCGTTTGCCCATTCTATGCTATTATTATACTCCATCAGGAACTTTTCCACAAACTCGGGATCCTCTTCCACAAGGGACTTTTTGATCACTATGCATGACTGTGGATAGCCCTTGTCAACTCCCCTGGCCTGAGCCCAAAGGGAATTGAGGTCAAGGAGAACCTTCATGTTCTCACCCTTCATGACCACACCTGAAAGGGCAGGCTCAGGAAGAACCCCAAGGCTTGCCTGTCCCGAAAGAAGGAAGGGGCCAACCTCTGCGGCAGAGTTCATGTAGTTTATCTCAACATCCTCCACAGGATCAAGACCATTCTCCTGAAGGACCATCAGGAGAACAAGCTCTGGAGTGAGCCCCTTCCCGAAGGTGTGGATGCTTTTACCCTCAAGGTCAGAGACACTGGCCACATCCTCACTTCCAACAATATACAGGTTGCCCCAGGTTGAGGTCCCTGCAATGACGTAGGGAAGGTCCTTGTTGTAGGCCTGGACTGCAAGGTTTGTAGGAATCATTGCAATGTCGGCCTCCTCCTTTAGGATGCTTGCCGCCAGAAGGTCCGGGGCATTGATGATATTGTAGTCTATCTCCCTGCCAAGGTCAGGGTCCCTATTTATCATATCCGCAGCAGTAAGGGCGGTGACACCCTCCATGAACACGAAATTCACCGGCTCCTTGGATTGCTCAGGCTGGGCCGCACAGCCGGACAGCAGGGTTGCCAGCATAATGATTCCTAAAAGTATTGAAATATATTTTCTCATAATCCATCTCCTTATGTTAATAAAATAACAAACCATGAAATAATAATATACCTTTCCATCCCTTATGTCAACCGTATAGGGACAATTGCCAAAGGAAAAGGAGCAGGGTTTAGTCCTGCTCCTTGATGAATCTTCAGGTGTTTTACTTCTCATATTCCCATTTGGTTGGGTTAAGCTCCCATGTCCTGTGGTCTGTGTGCAGGAGCTCGTGTGACTTGTGTGATAGGGGCTTCTCAAAGAATTCCCCATAGCACTTTGTTATTGAAGGGTTCTCATGGGAGAACCTTATATCGCTGATCTTGTCCAAGCCATACAGTACATCGGCCCTGTCGCCGGCAAGCTCCTGGCCGTCCCATATTGGCTGGCCACCGCCACCTGCACATCCTCCAGGACATGCCATGATCTCAACAAAGTCGTACTCCACATCTCCACGTCTTATTGCCTCAACAAGCCTTCTGGTGTTTCCAAGTCCGCTGGCAACGGCAACCCGAAGGTCTGTTCCTGCCAGGTTGAAGGTGGCTTCCTTCCAGCCCTTTCTTCCACGTACATCCTGGAAGGCATCCGGCTCTGGGTTCTCACCTGTTACAAGGAAGTAGGCGCTTCTAAGGGCCGCCTCCATGACTCCACCTGTGGCACCGAATATGACCGCCGCTCCTGAACCAGAGCCAAGGGGTGTATCAAGCTCTTCCTCGGGAAGATTCTTCACATCCAGGCTCTCGGCACGGATAAGCCTTTCAACCTCACGGGTGGTAAGGACAACATCCACATCCTGTCCGGCACCTGCCGAGTTCATCACCGGAAGCCCGGCCTCAAATTTCTTGGCGGTACATGGCATGATGGACACGGAGAAGATCTTGCTTGGGTCCACATCAAGGACCTGGGCATAGTAGCTCTTTGCAACCGCACCAAACATCTGCTGAGGTGACTTTGCAGTTGACAGCTGGTCCAGCATGTCCGGATACTGGCTCTTGATGAACCGGATCCAGCCTGGACAGCAAGAGGTGAACATTGGGAAGGTATGCTTATCAGCATTTCCAAGCCTCTCCACAAATTCGCTTCCCTCTTCCATAATGGTAAGGTCAGCTGTAAAGTTTGTGTCAAATATATAGTCAAAGCCTATTCTTCTTAGGGCCGCCGCAAGTCTCTTGACGGTGGCGAACTCCCTTGGAAGGTCCAGGGATTCTCCCCAGGCCGCCCTTACTGCAGGGGCGATCTGGACAACAAGGATCTTGTCAGGGTCTGCAAGGGCTTCGAATACAACATCAGTGTCATCCCTTTCACGAAGGGCTCCCGTTGGACAGTGGGTTATGCACTGGCCGCACAGGGCACAGTCGGATTCCTCTATCCTAAGGTTTCCGGACACGTCAACATTGGTCCTTGATCCGGTGTTTGCAATATCCCAGACCTTAAGGTCCTGGACCTTGTCACACACCTGGATGCATCTCATGCACTTTATGCACTTCTCGTAGTTTCTGACCAGAGGGAAGCCTTCTGTCCATCTTGCATGGGGAAGGGTCTTCTGGTAGGGGATCTCAATTATCCCAAGGTCGTTGGCAAGGTCCTGGAGGGAGCAGTTTCCGCTCCTTACGCAGACAGCACAGTTTGAGTCATGCTGTGAAAGTATTAGCTCCACATTGGTCCTTCTTGCCTCCCTGACCTTGGGGCTGTTGGTATGGATGACCATGCCCTCCTCAACAACATTGTTGCAGGCGGTCACAAGCCTTTCCCTGCCCTCGATCTCAATTGCGCAGACCCTGCAGGCCCCGATCTCGTTCAGCTCCTCCATGTAGCAAAGGTTGGGGATTGAGACATGGCAGCTCTTTGCAGCATCCAATATGGTCATTCCCTCGGGAACAAGCAGATTGTTCTTATCAATCGTAATATTTACCATCTTTCAGTCCTCCCTCCCTTTAACACTCCAAAGCCGAAGTGGTCACACCTCAGGCATCGGCTTGATTCCTGCATTGCCTCCTGGTATGTCATGGACTTCTCAACAAGGTCAAAGTCCTCAATTCTTTCTGATACCAGCCTTTCTGTCATATTGACCCTTCCGCAAGGAACACGGTCAGACAGGCTGGGCTCTGGAATTTCCACTCCTGATTCTATCTCATGGTGGAAGCCCAGGTAGTTGTCTATATTGGCAGCTGCAACCTTGCCCGCTGCAATTGCCTGGATTACAGTGGCGGGACCTGAGATGCAGTCCCCTCCTGCAAACACTCCAGGAATATCCTTAACATCAGCGGTGCTCCAGGCATCGATGAGACCCTGTCTAACGGGGATTCCATCCTTCTCAAAGTCCCTGGTCTCAATTCCCTGGCCTATTGCAATGACGATCATGTCACATGGGATCCTTACAGGATTCTCCCTGGCATCGGCTGTTTTTGGCCTTCCTCCGGAAATCTTTCCGACGATCTGTGGCTGGACCCAAAGGGCGGTCACATTTCCGTCCTCGTCCTTTTCAATCCTTCCTGGACTTGACAGCTCATATATTGAGCAGCCCTCGGCGATTGCATCGTCGATTTCCTCTTTCATTGCAGGCATATCAGCCTTTCTTCTTCTGTAGATGATATTTGATTCTGTTGCTCCAAGCCTTACGGCCGACCTAGCAACATCTATTGCAACGTTTCCTCCACCAAGTACCAGGACACGCTTGTCCCTAAAGTCTGGATAGATTCCATCCCCGATGTCACGGAGGATGTCAACTGCGGAGTACACTCCAGATGCATCCTCGCCTTCAAGGCCGATCTTCTTGTCGATCTGAGCCCCGATTGCGATGTATACGCTGTCAAACCTTTCCCTAAGCTCAACAACTGAAATGTCCTTGCCCACGGTTATGCCCATATGAACCTTCACTCCAAGGGATAGCATTGTGTCTATCTCTTCCTGGAGAAGGTCCCTTGGAAGCCTGTAGTTAGGAATTCCGTAGCGAAGCATTCCACCAAGGTGGTTCTTGCTTTCATACAGGTCGACCTGGTGTCCCATTAGGGTCAGGAAGTATGCAGCAGAAAGTCCGCTTGGACCTCCGCCCACGATTGCGACCCTCTTTCCGGTCTTTGCGGCAGGCTCTGGAAGAGGTACATCCCCGGCATTGTCAACTGCGAACCGCTTCAGGCCTCTTATGTTTATTGAATCATCCATCATGTTCCTTCTGCACCTTGTCTCGCAAGGGTGCTCACATACATAGGCGCAGGTAAGGGGCATTGGGTTGTCCTTCCTTATAAGCCTTATTGCATCGTCGTATCTCTCCTGGTTTATCAGGGCTATGTAGCCTGGAACGTCCACTCCTGCCGGGCATAGTGATACGCACGGTACAGACTGGTAGAGGCTGAAATTGCAGCGGTCCCTTTCTATGTGCTCCAGATAGTCGTCCCTGAAGCCCTCAACTCCCCTTAGAACCATATGTGCAGCCTCGTATCCGATGGCGCAGTCAGCAGAATTGTAGATACTCCTTGCGGTCTTCTCGATCAGGTCAATGGTCTTTAGGCTTCCTTTTCCGTCCAGTACATCCTCCATAAGGTTGATAAGCTGTCCAAGGCCTACACGGCAGGGTACACACTTGCCGCAGGTCTGGGCATGGGCCATCTTAAGGAAGGATGCAGACAGGTCAATCGGACATAGTCCCGGGGGAGAGGCGGTTATCCTTCTTTCAAGGTCCTTGTACATATCCTCAACTGTTGCCTGGGCCTTGTCCTGGGTGATAATGCTAAGTCTGCTCATTTTTCTTCAACTCCTTCAAAATGATTTGATTGTTGAACCTAAAGCAGGGTTTCCTTATGTAATGATTTGGCGGTTCATCGTGCTAGAAAATTATGTTAATTATATAACAATCCACTCTTTAATCATACACCTATTTCGGAATTATGTCAACAGCACTATCCCATTTCCATTCCATTCCCATTTACAACTTCAGTGTATTGCAGTATAATATTTGAGTGGTATTAATTATGTTAACCAGAAAAATATAAACTTGACCCATAAGTTGGACATAAATTGCAAGGAGACCATGGCACAATATAATGTGTCATACTGAGTGTTGGTAAAGTATCTTAGACCTGTAAGCCCGACCCAAGTAAACCAAGTGGATCTGGAGTAATATCTTTTCCTTTCCACTTCTTGTGCCCGGCCATATAATTGCTCAAAATTTAAATTTTGTTGCAATTAATGGAGAGGGTATCAACTTTCAACTGAAAAGAACGGAGTGATTTCTATGGAAAAGCTTGAAATGCTGTATGAAGGAAAGGCAAAAAAAGTATTCAGGACCAAGGAAGAGGACAAATATATTGTCCAGTACAAGGACGATGCAACCGCAGGAAACGGAGCCAAAAAGGGAACAATCCTTGACAAGGGGATCGTTAACAACAAGATGAGCGCTATGCTCTTTGAGCTGCTGGAGAAGGAGGGTGTTCCAAACCACTTTGAAGAGCTGCTTTCAGACAGAGACCAGCTTGTAAAGGCAGTGGAGATAGTTCCTCTTGAGGTCATAGTAAGGAACATCTCAGCTGGATCATTCTCAAAGCGCTACGGAGTGGAGGAGGGAATCCTCTTTGACGAGCCAGTAGTGGAGTTCAGCTACAAGGTGGACGAGCTGGGAGACCCCCTGATAAACGATTCACATATACTTGCCCTCAAGCTTGCTACTGAAGAGGAGCTGGAGAAGATAAAGAAGATGGCACTTAAGGTTAACAGTGTCCTTTCAGAACTCTTCCTTACTAAGAACCTTAAGCTTGTGGACTTCAAGCTGGAGTTTGGAAAGTACAAGGGAGAGATCATCCTGGCAGATGAAATATCCCCGGACACCTGCAGGCTGTGGGACACTGAGACAGGGGAGAAAATGGACAAGGACCGGTTCAGAAGGGACCTTGGAAACATAGAAGAGGCGTATCAGGAAGTAATGAAGAGACTGGAAAGGTAGGAGAGGATAGATTTGACTAACCTTTATAATGATAAACTGAAGGATGAATGCGGAGTAATAGGAGTATACAACAGGGAAATAAACCAGGACTGCGCAGAGGAGATATATTACGGCCTCTATGCCCTCCAGCACAGGGGCCAGGAAAGCGCAGGGATTGCAACCAACCTTGAAGGGAAGATCTTCACCTACAAGAACCAGGGACTGGTCTCGGATGTCTTTGAGGACCCGGATGACTTCGGAGAACTGCTTGGAAACATAGGAATCGGCCATGTTCGCTATGCCACCTCCGGTGGAGGGGGAGTGACAAACGCCCAACCCCTTATCGTAAACTACAAGAACAGCCACATAGCCCTTGCCCACAACGGGAACCTTGTGAACGCATCGGCCCTCAGGGACATGCTTGAGGACGGCGGGGTGGTGTTCCAGACCAATGTTGACACTGAGGTAATAGTGAACCTTATTGCAAGAAGCCTTAAGAATGGAATAGTTGAGTCCATAAAGAGGGTTGCGGAGATAATCAGGGGGGCCTATGCCCTTGTAATAACAACGGAAAACAAGCTGATCGGCCTCAGGGATCCCTACGGCCTTAGACCACTGTGCCTTGGGGAGACAGAAAACGGATATGTCCTTGCATCAGAGACCTGCGCCCTTGATGCCATCGGGGCCAAGTATGTCAGGGATATTGAAAACGGGGAGATTGTGGTCATAAACGGAGACGGGGTCCAGTCCTACAGGCAGAACACCTGGGTGAAGAAGAGGCTCTGCATCTTTGAGCTTATCTATTTTGCAAGACCGGACTCAAGGATCGACGGAATAAGCGTCTACCAATCCAGACACAATGCAGGGGCGACCCTGGCTAGGGAGTACCCTGTTGATGCTGATGTTGTAATCGGGGTACCAGACTCGGGAGTGCCTGCAGCCATAGGCTATGCCAAGGAATCAGGTATACCCTATGAAATCGGACTAATAAAGAACAAGTATATAGGAAGAACCTTTATCCAGCCAAACCAGAGACAAAGGGAACAGGGAGTAAGGATAAAGCTAAATGTTCTGAAGGAGAACATTGAGGGTAAAAGAGTAGTGATAGTGGATGACTCCATTGTAAGGGGAACAACCTCAAGAAGACTGGTTGAGATCCTTAGGGAAGTAGGAGCCAAGGAGGTCCACTTCAGGGTCAGCAGCCCGCCGGTCAAGCATGGCTGCCACTTTGGAATCGACACACCCTACAGAGACCACCTGATTGCCACTAGGCATGATGTAGAGGAGATACGCCAGATAATTGATGCCGATACCCTGGGCTACCTTTCCACAGAGGGAATGGTTGATTCAGTAGGGGGAGGGGACCTCTACTGCAAGGCCTGCTTTGACGGAGACTACCCAATGGAAGTGCCGGTGGAGGATTAGACCAATTGTCATAAGCGCCTTCGCTTGTGTCATCCCGACTGAAATGGAGGGATCTCGATTTATACTTCTTGTGCCCGGCCATATAATTGCTCAAAATTTAAATTTTGTTGCAATTAATGGATAGGGTATCAACTATCTACTTTTTACGAACGGAGTGATTTTCATGAACGACAAATACATCAGCCCCTTGAGCAAGCGGTATGCTGGGGAGGAAATGCAGAGGCTCTTCTCCAAGGACAAGAAGTTCAAGACCTGGAGGAGGCTCTGGATCGCCCTTGCAGAATCCCAGATGGAGCTGGGGCTAAACATAAGCAGGGAACAGATCCAGCAGATGAAGGACAACATGGACAATATAGACTACCAGGTGGCTGAGGCCAAGGAGAAGGAAATCCGCCACGATGTAATGTCCCACATCTACGCCTTTGGAAAGCAGTGCCCTGATGCCAAGGGAATAATCCACCTGGGGGCAACCTCCTGCTTTGTAGGGGACAATACAGACCTTGTACTTATGAAGGAAGGCCTGGTCCTTGTAAGAAAGAAGCTTATAAACACAATCAAGCTCCTTTCAGACTTTGCCATGGAATACAGGGACCTTCCAACCTTGGGCTTCACCCACTTCCAGCCAGCCCAGCCAACAACTGTAGGTAAAAGGGCAAGCCTTTGGATCCAGGACCTTCTCCTTGACCTTGAGGCATTGGAGTTTGTGATCTCAACCCTTAAGCTTCGGGGAGCCAAGGGAACAACAGGAACCCAGGCAAGCTTTATGGAGCTTTTCGATGGTGACGGAGAGAAGGTCAAGGAATTGGACCAAAAGATTGCAGAGAAGCTGGATTTTTCTGGGACCTATCATGTAACAGGCCAGACCTATTCCAGGAAGGTTGACTTCCAGGTTCTCCAGGTGCTTTCAGGAATAGCCCAGAGCGCCTACAAGTTCTCAAATGATATCAGGCTTCTAGCCCACATGAAGGAGATCGAGGAGCCCTTTGAGAAATCACAGGTGGGCTCATCTGCAATGGCCTACAAGAGAAACCCCATGCGGAGTGAAAGGATGGCCTCCATCGCCCGGTTTATCATCTCCAACTCGATCAACCCGGCCCTTAACACAACAGGTCAATGGCTTGAACGGACCCTGGATGATTCGGCCAACAGGAGACTTTCAATTCCAGAGGGCTTTCTGGCAACAGACGGACTGCTTTCATTGTATATAAATGTGGCGGATGGACTGGTTGTCTATCCCAAGGTGATAGAGAAGCACCTCCAGGAGGAGCTGCCCTTTATGGCCACAGAGACAATCCTTATGGAGGGTGTAAAGCGGGGAGGGGACAGACAGGTCCTTCACGAGGCAATAAGGAAGCACTCCCTTGCCACTGCAGAGAGCATCAAGGTCCATGGCCAGGAGAACAACCTGGTTGAAAGGTTGGGAGAGGACCCTGAATTCAACATGACAGAGGATGAGATCAGGGACATGATCCGCCCTGAAAGGTTTGTGGGAAGAAGTGTTCAGCAGGTTGAGGAATTTGTAGGGGGACCTGTTAAGGATATGCTTGAAAGGTATCCGGAGGATCTTGGAATAGAGGTAAACATTTCCGTATAAGGGGGCAAAGTTGATGAAAACCGCAATTGTAGGAATTAACTGGGGAGATGAAGGAAAGGGAAGGATGGTTGACCTTCTTTCACAGGACCAGGATATCGTAGTGAGATACCAGGGCGGAAACAATGCAGGCCATACAGTGGTAAATGAAAAGGGTAAGTTTATCTTCAATCTCATGCCTTCTGGAATACTGAGGGAGGACATTGTAAACATCATGGGAAACGGAATGGTAATTGACATCGAGCACCTTTGCGGTGAGCTGGACAGCCTTCAGGAGAAGGGAATATCAGTTACGGAAAAGAACCTGCTTATAAGCGACAAGGCTGTAATCTGCATGCCCTACCATGTCCTCCTTGACCAGTATGAGGAGGAGAGGCTTAAGGACAAGAAGTACGGGTCCACAAAAAGGGGAATAGCCCCTGTCTATGCTGACAAGTACAGGAAAAAGGGAATCCGCATGGGTGAGCTCTTTTTTGAGGACTCACTTAAGGCAAGGGTCCAGGATGTGGTGGAATACGAAAACCTCCTTATTGAAAAGGGATACGGAAAAGTCAGGATAGACTGGCAGGAAATGTACTCCTGGCTCCTTCGGTACGGGGAGAGATTAAAGCCATATATCGCCGATGTAGGAGCATTTCTCACAGAGGCTGTCAGGGACGACATGGATATCATGTTTGAAGCCCAGCTTGGGGCCTTGAGGGACATAGATTACGGGATCTACCCCTACACAACATCATCCTCCACAATAGCTGCCTACGCTCCAATAGGAGCTGGAATACCAGGTGAGAAGATGGACAGGACGGTTGGAGTTGTAAAGGCCTACTCATCCTGTGTTGGTGAGGGACCCTTCACTGCAGAGATGGAAGGGGAAGAGGCAGACAAGCTCAGGGAGGCCGGAGCAGAGTACGGAGCAGCTACTGGAAGGCCAAGAAGGGTTGGAGCCTTTGATGTTGTTGCAACAAAATATGGTTGCCTTGTACAGGGAGCAGATGAAATCGCCCTTACAAAGCTTGATGTTCTTTCATACATGGAAAGCATCCCGGTATGTACAGCCTACAAGATAGACGGTGAAAAGACCACCGACTTCCCGGTAGGTCCAAGACTTGACAGGGCAGAACCAGTGATCGAGTACATGTTTGGATGGAACAAGGACATCACAAAATGCAGAACACTTGATGAGCTACCATCAGCAGCAAAAGCCTACATCTCCTACATCCAAAGGGCAATAAGCACCAAGATCACCTACGTCTCCGTCGGCCCAGGCAGGGATGAGTATATAAAGATTGATTAGTTATAATGCATGTCATCTCGAGTTTAATCGAGAGATCTAGTTTTTCATTGAGGCACTTTCTTGCAACCAATAAGGAAGTGTCTTTTTTGTTTTCATCTTTCATTGTCATCCCGACCAACGTGTAGGAATCCCTCTTTTCCTAACCAACTGACCAACTGTCCAACTAACAACATCTTGTCATCCTGAAGCTAGCCGAAGGATCTTGTCTTTTCTCTTTTCTTTTTAACTTTCAACTAAGTTGTCATTCTGAGCCTGCGAAGAATCTTGTATTTGTCTTGTCTAGCTTGTCGAGATATCCCAAGACCTTCGAGCATGACGCTAAAATCTTTCTCCATTGTTCATTGTACTATGTTCAATGTTCGTTGTCTCCTCTCTACCATCAGAAATAAAATTCTGTGAAAGTGTCATTCTTCCATTGCTTACCATTGGTAATAATGTTACAATATAATCGTTCAGCAAACGAATGATTAAGGAGTGAGAAAAATAGAAACAATAAAGGAAAACGGCTTTTTCCTGCCAACATTGAAGTACAAGGAACTGATGATTCTAGAGTATATGGACAACAATCCAGATACAACACAAAAGGAACTGGGAAAGGCTATTGGAGCAGCAACATCAATGATAAATGCATATATAGATGAGTACGAGATGAATGGATATGTAAGAAGAGAATACATAACCTCAAAAAAGGTTAAGTACCACGTAACACCAAAGGGACTGAAAAGAAAAAACTATCTAAACCTGACTTACATTCAGGAGCTAATGGACCTTCATAAATTGGCAAAAGAAGGGGTGGAGGAATTCCTTAAGAGAGTCTCAAAAAAAGGATTCCGGTCAATACTTCTTTACGGAGCTGGTGAAGTAGCTGAAATAATTCTTAATGTTGTGAGAGGCTCAGATGACATCGATCTTGAGATAAAGGCGATAGTGGATGATGACCTGGAAAAGAGAGGTACAGATATCCTCGGTTATCCAGTAATATCAAAGGTTGACATCAAGAAGTATGAACATGACGGAGTACTTGTTTCAAGCTATACTTTTGAAAGCATAATCAGAAACCACCTGCTGCAGCTGGGATATGAGGATGATAAGATAATCCAGTTCTTCGGCGAGTGGGAGTAGGAGAAAAGTTCACAAATCTCAATTCACAGTTCACAATGGAATATAAAGTAAGAAGTGCCAAACAATGTACTGCTTTACTAGATACCTTCCAGTTGTGAAAAGGGAAGTTGATATTGAATAGACAAATGAAAATCATCAATAAATTGATGATTAAGGGAACTAAAACGGGCTATAATCTAGTGTAGGACCTGCTTTCCTTAAGTGGAGGAATGCACTGAGATGATGATTAGTTTATCATTGAAAGAAAAAGCTGGCTTTACTCTCATAGAGTTAATAGTTGTAATTGCAGTACTAGGCATCTTAGCTTCAATTGGGATACCAAGATTTATTGGTATAATTGAAGAAGCCGAGAGAGCAACCTGTCTAGCAAACAGAAATCAACTTGAGAGATATTACAACGGATATCTTGATTCTGAAGGATTGGAACACACATCTTCATTATTTGATAGAGTAATGATAGAGTATTTTGATGGAAAAGACATTTGTCCTAAAAAAGGAACAATTTCTTTTACTGAAGGTAATGTTACTTGTGGAGTTCATATAGAAGAAGACCAAACAGATCAAGATGGTCAAGGTGACTTGGATGAAGTACCATATTTATAGCTATTTTCTTTAACATCAAAGCTAAAAAGTATTAGTATTATTATTATTATGAAAGCAGCGTCCAAAGAATGATTATTAGAGTAGCATATTTGATAAATGATTGGTTGCATAAAACGACGTGAGTATGCTAATAGGATTACAAGATATAGTAGCTCAAAAATATCGGACCACAACATGTAGTTATTAAATCCTCACAAAAGTGGTACATAAAAAACCATTGACCACCATTGAAAGCTAGTGATATCAATGGTTTTAGAAAAAGGTGGTAGATGGTGGTAGACAAAAACTCACATTTAGTGAGAATTATGTGTTTTCGACGTGAGTATGGTAATAGGATTACAAGATATAGTGGGTCAAAAATATCGGACCACAATATGTAGAAACGAAAAACTGTAATTTGTAATTAAGTCGAAAAGATAATTACAGGCTTAAAACCAGTAAAATCAAGGCTTTCAGAGATTTTGTAATTTGTAATTAAGAATTCGCCAAACTTTTTATGTATTTAACGCCGATTCGACGTGAGTATGGTGAAAGGACAAAGACGGTCTAGCCCAGTAAAATCAATAGGTTTAACAGAAAAGCAAAAATGTACATTTCAACAGCACACAAATTATTGATTAGAAAATACAATACAGACTGAAATTTACAAATTTGAAATCAAGAAGGTGCTAAATACATAAAAACACCTCTATACAATACATAGACTTTAGATAAGGAAGGATGACGGTAATATGGCTGAGAATAAAAAAATCTGGCTCGCTTCACCACATATGAGTGATGAAGGTTATGAAATGCAATATGTACAAGAAGCATTTGACACCAATTGGGTAGCACCACTTGGACCAAATGTTAATGAGTTTGAGAAGGAGCTTGCAGCTAAAGTAGGCTCAAAGCACGCTGCGGCTATGACTTCAGGAACTGGAGCCATTCATCTAGCACTTAAAGCTGCTGGTGTTGGCGAAGGAGATGTCGTGTTCTGTCCAACTCTAACTTTTTCAGCTACAGCCAATCCAATCATCTATCAGAACGCTACTCCTGTATTTATCGACAGTGATTATGAAACATGGAATATGGATCCCAAAGCATTAGAGGCAGCCTTCGAAAAGTATGGCGATAAGGTGAAGGCTGTTTTAGTTGTGCATTTATATGGTCTTTCTGCGGATATGGATAAGATTATGGAGATTTGTAACAGGTATGAGGTAACTGTCATTGAAGATGCTGCTGAGTCTCTAGGGGCATATTATAAAGGAAAACATACTGGAACCTTCGGTAAGTTTGGTGTGTTCTCATTTAACGGAAATAAGATCATCACTACTTCAGGTGGCGGTATGCTTGTTTCCGATGATGAAGAGAAAATCAAGAAAGTTAGATTCTGGTCTACTCAGTCGAGAGATGCAGCAAGGCACTACCAGCATAGCGAATTAGGGTTTAATTACCGTATGAGCAATGTCGTTGCTGGGATTGGTAGAGGCCAGTTAAAAGTTTTAGATCAAAGAGTGGAAAAGAAGAAGTATATCTTTGATTTTTATAAGAGAGAACTTGGTCAGTTCGAGGGCGTTGATTTCATGCCAATCAATGACTGGAATGAGCCGAACTACTGGTTAAGTGTGATGATCTTGAAAGGTTCAGTAAGACCCCTTGATGTCATGGAAGCATTAGAGAAAGAGAACATTGAGTCAAGACCTGTGTGGAAACCAATGCATATGCAGCCTTTCTTTGCTGAGTATGATTATGTTGGTTCAGATGTCAGTGAGAAGTTGTTTGAGAATGGTGTGTGCTTGCCATCTGATACGAAGATGACGGAAGAAGATCTTGAGAGAATTTGTTCAATTATAAAATCATTATGGAAATAGAGTGGTTAATATGACTGAGAGTAAAGTTAAAGATGAAGTAAGAGTTAGAAAAGGTATATATCGAAAATTTCTCAAAAGACCAATGGACTTCATTTTGTCTTTGATGGCAATTGTCGTTTTAAGTCCGGTACTAATAATTGTTGGAGTATTAGTGAGATTTAAGCTTGGCAGTCCGGTACTGTTTAAGCAGAAAAGACCAGGGATTTATGAGGGAATTTTTACTATGTATAAGTTCAGAACAATGACTGATGAGAAAGACGAGAATGGGGAGCTGCTTCCAGACAGTGTTAGGTTAACAAAGTTTGGTAGGATGCTGAGATCTACTTCTTTAGATGAGCTACCGGAACTGTTTAATATTCTTAAAGGTGATATGAGTATTGTTGGGCCTAGGCCTTTGCTCGTTCAATACTTGGAGCTATACAACAATCATCAGAAGAGAAGACACGAAGTGAGACCTGGCCTTTCAGGACATGCTCAAGTCAATGGCCGTAATGCTATCAGCTGGGAAGATAAGTTCAATCTTGATGTTGAATATGTTGATAATGTTAGTTTTATAGGCGATTGGAAGATTATCTTTCTCACTATAAAGAAGGTTTTTGTTAAAGAAGGCATTAGTTCAAATACATCGGTTACTATGGAGCCGTTTAGAGGAAGTAAGGTAGAGAATTAGTATTTTGAGATTAATGCAATTATACATTTATTACTTCAGAAAAGCGTAATCACATTATCATTTCAGAGAGGAATGTACTGTTCATGAAAAACAAGTTGATTATTATTGGTGCCAGTGGACACGGAAAGGTTGTCGCTGACATCGCAATAAAAATGAATAAGTGGCAAAGTATCGCATTCCTCGATGATGACGAGTCTATTAAGACATCTATGGGGTTAGAAGTCATTGGTAAGACTGCTGATGCTTTTACATATAAAGATGAAGCTGATTTCTTTGTTGCTATTGGAAGCAATGCAACAAGGGAGAAGATTCAAGAGAAGTTGATAGTTGAAGGGTTAAATGTAGTTAGTTTGATTCATCCCAGTGCGATTATTGGTATGGATGTTGAGATTGGTATTGGCTCAGTTGTAATGGCTGGGGTTGTTATAAATAGTTCTACTAGAATAGGCAAAGGATGTATTATCAATACGAGTTCTAGCTTGGATCATGACAATGTTATGGAAGATTATGTACATATTTCTCCTGGAACTAGTTTAGCTGGAACGGTGAAAGTTGGCAAGGGAAGTTGGCTGGGGATAGGAAGTACTGTAAGCAATAACGTGAACATCTGCAGTGGTTGCAAAGTAGGTGCAGGTGCTGTGGTGGTTAAGGATATTACTGAACCAGGGACATATGTAGGGGTTCCGGTTAGGAGAGTTGATAGATGAGACAAAATATCTGGATTTGGAATCATTATGCGACAAATATGTTTTTTGATCAGGCCGGTAGGCATTATTGGTTTGCAGAGAATCTTATAAAAGAAGGATACAAGCCTACAATCTTTTGTGCCTCTACTAACCACTTCTCAGATAATCATATTGATACTAAAGGGCAAAAGTTTTCTACAGACTCTGTTAATGACATTCCATTTGTTTTTGTTAATACACCTGAGTATAGAGGGAATGGGAAAAAACGAGTGTTGAATATGATTTCGTTCTATAGAGGCCTTTTTAAAACTGCGAGGATGTATGCTGAGTTAAATGGGAAGCCTGATGTGATTGTAGCTTCAAGTGTACACCCACTTACATTAGTTGCAGGCATTAAAATCGCTAAGAAGTTTCACATCCCTTGTATTTGTGAGGTCAGAGATCTGTGGCCTGAGAGTATAGTAGCTTATGGTTCATTAAAGAGAAATAGTTTGATCGCTAAGTTATTATATCAAGGTGAAAAATGGATTTATAAAAAGGCAAATTCAGTAATCATGACTTGGGAAGGTGGGAGTCAATATATTATAAATCAAGGTTGGGAAGAACAGATTGATTTAAGTAAAGTTAAACACATAAGTAATGGAGTGATAATCGATTCTTTTGATAGGAATTCCAAAGAAAACCAGATTGAAGATGATGATTTGAATGACAAAAATTATAAGAATTTAGTATATGCTGGCTCGATTAGGAAGGTGAATAATTTAGGGCTTTTATTAAACGCAGCAAAATTAGTTCAAGAGAAAAATCAACAGATTAGATTCTTAATTTATGGATCCGGCGATGAAAAAGAAATGCTCGAGAATAGATGCAAAGAGGAGCACATAAACAATGTAGTTTTTAAAGGTAGGGTCGAGAAGAAGATGATTCCGTCAGTTTTAAAAAGATCTTATGCAAATATCTTGCACAACTCGAGCACTTCACTCGATAAATACGGACAAAGCCAGAATAAATTCTTTGAATATTTGGCAGCTGGTAGGTGTGTAATACAAACTTATACAACTGGTTATAGTGTTCTTGAAAAATACAACTGTGGAATTAGTGCTGATAAGCAAAAGCCTGAAGAGATTGCAGAAATTATACTCGAAGTATGTAAAGATAATGAAGAAGCTGAACAAATGGGTCAGAATGCAAGAAGAGCAGCATGCGAATTTGACTTCACACATTTGACGAGTAAACTTATAGAAGTTATTGAAAATGTAGAATAAGGAGCGTACATCATTATGAAATTGTATGACAAAATTGTAGAGAAAAAAGAAAAAATCTCGGTTGTTGGTCTTGGCTATGTTGGTATGCCTATAGCAGTAGCATTTTCTAAAAAAGTTGATGTTATAGGTTTTGATCTTAATAAAAAGAAAATCGATTTATATAGAGCGGGAATTGACCCAACAAATGAAGTTGGTAATGACGAAATCAAGAAGACAACTGTTGAGTTCACAGCTGATGAAAGTAAGCTTAAAGAGGCAAAATTCCATATTGTTGCCGTACCAACCCCTATTAATTCAGATAAGACACCAGATCTTTCACCAGTAGAAGGAGCTAGTAGAATTGTTGGTCGGAATTTGACAAAAGGTTCAATTGTTGTTTATGAGTCAACTGTTTACCCTGGGGTAACTGAAGATATTTGTATTCCAATATTAGAAGAAGAGTCAGGACTAAAATGTGGGGTTGATTTTAAAATTGGATACTCACCAGAAAGAATTAATCCAGGAGATAAAGTACATAGGCTTGAGAATATCATAAAGATAGTTTCGGGTATGGATGAAGAAAGCCTGGATGAAATAGCTAAAGTTTATGAATTAGTTATTGAAGTTGGAGTCCACAAGGCAGGCTCTATTAAAGTTGCTGAAGCTGCTAAAGTAGTAGAAAATAGCCAGCGTGATATTAACATTGCTTTCATGAATGAGTTGGCAATGGTGTTTGATAGAATGGGAATAGATACTAAAGAAGTTGTTGAGGCAATGAACACAAAGTGGAATGCGCTTGGGTTCACTCCAGGTCTTGTTGGTGGCCATTGTATAGGTGTAGACCCTTATTACTTTGTATATGAAGCAGAAAAGTTAGGTTATCACAGTCAAATAATTTTATCAGGACGAAAAATTAATGATGGTATGGGTAAGTTTGTGGCAGATGCAATAATTAAGAAACTTATCTTAGCGAATAAAGTAGTAAGACAAGCTAAAGTTGTTATTCTAGGTTTAACATTCAAAGAAAATACACCTGATACTAGAAATTCAAAAGTTATAGACATTATAGATAGTCTTAGAGAATATGAAATAGAACCGATTATAGTAGATCCAGAGGCTGATGTAGCTGAAGCAAAACATGAATATGGTGTTGACTTGGTGGATATCAAGGAAATAAATGATGCTGATTGCTTAGTATTAGCAGTAGCTCATGACATCTTTAAACAAATGAGATGGGAAGATATTGATAATCTATATGGAGATTTTGAAAGTCATGAGAAGGTCCTTATTGATGTAAAAAGTATTTTAGATAAAAAAGAAATCGAGGAAAAAGGATATAGTTATTGGAGATTGTAGATTTAAATGTTTAAAGGAAGGTGAAGATTACTGTGAGAGACTTGATATTTAAAATATATTTGAATTCACCTTTTATATTGAAAAGATTGTTTGCAAATATTGAAGGTATCAGAAGAGACTTTTACCGAAAAGGCAAAAAGAAGAATGTTTCAGACGAAAATCATTTCCGTAATCTATTTAGTTATGAATCTAACTTTGATTTAAAGAGGATTCAAAGATTATTTAATGATGCCAGTAAAAACGTTGAGTATTATAGTTTTTTAAAAGACTTAAAAGTTAGTACTCAAGATGACTTTAAAGAAGTTCCTGTATTGACTAAAGATGAAATAAGGGGAAATAAGGACTCCTTAATTTCTAAGAAAACACATAACAAGCGAGAGTTATGGAATGGGTCTTCTAGCGGTTCTACCGGAACACCTCTGAAGTACTATCGTGATCGAAATAGTGTTCTAGCTAGTCAGTTAAATAATACTGAATATTATAGATATTGCGGATGTGATATCAATAGCAAAAAAGTCCGTATTTCTGGAGTTAAGATAACTAGTTTTAATAGAGAAAAACCACCATTTTGGATATATATTGATAAATATAAACAGTTGCAGTGCAGTACTTATCACATATCTAAAAATTCATATAGAGAGTTCCTAAAACAGTTTGAAAGAGTTGGTGCAACATATGGAACTGGTTTTCCTTCAGGGTGGTACGCCCTGGCAGAGCTAATGGACTTAGATAACAAAACTTTTGAGAAATTTGATGCTATTATAACTGATAGTGAAGGTATTAACGATAAGCAACGGAAAACTATTGAAAAAGTTTTTAAATGTCCCGTTTACTCAACATATGGGTTAGGTGAGGTTGGAATGTTTGCAGTAGAATGTGAATTTGGCAATTACCATATTATTCCTACCCATTATGTAGAAGTACTCAAAAGTAATGGTGATATTGCACCTGATGGTGAAATAGGAGAGATTGTTGTCACAGATTATAATAGCAGTAAATTTCCATATATCCGTTATGCAACTGGTGACTTGGGGATTCTTAAAAATAATAACTCTTGCAAATGCAATATGAAGACACCTTATTTGACAGAGATTATTGGTAGAGTTGAGGATTATGTTTTAACAAAGGATGGAAGGAAAATAACCAGGCTTACTCAAATTGTCAAACCTGCAATTGGTATAAAAGCAAGTCAAATAATTCAAAATTCGAAAGACAATATATTGATCAAGGTTGTTCCTGCTGAAAATTTTGATCCTCAATCAATGGAGTTGGTACTAAATAATGCTAAAGAATTTGTGGGAGATATGAATATTACGTGGGATAAAGTGGAGTCTTTAGAAAAAATGCCAAGCGGAAAAGTAAAATTTGTAATACGAAAAATATAAAGCATTATATTTTTAGAAAGATTAATCGATATTCAAGATTAGAATGAGGGATAATAATGAGCAAAAAAAAGAAATGCGAAATGGTTTATGAAGAGAGTAAAGATGTTTTTTTTGCGAAAATGTCATTGATACTATTGTTAATAAACCCATTTCAATATTTCATTGGGTTATTAGGTATTAGGTATATTGAAGTAATATCAAGCAGTGCACTAATTATATTAATGTTAATTAAAAATCGTAAATATCTTAATAATTTTTCAATAGATTCAGTATCCTTATATCTATTCTTTTCATTAGCAGTCATGATTAGCGGATTCAGCTATCAAGATTATCTTATTAATTGGATAGGAATTATATACTTCTTGCTATTTTCAACTTTACCTTGGTACGTTCTTGGCAGAAAGACAATAAATTACAAAAGCACCATCAGTTACTTAACAAGTCACAATTTTGTAATATTTCTTTTTGTGGGATTAATGTATTTGCATAAATCATTTTTAGGTATAGTAAAAGTTGGTGACATGGGACTATCATACGCAGCTTTACCTATAGCAATCTTATCAACGTATGCTCTGTTCTCAGGCAAAAAGAAAATGCAATTAATATATTTGTTTTTCAGTTTATTTATAATTGTTACTGTAGGTTCCCGAGGACCATTATTAGCATATTTAGCATATGTTATTATTTATATGCTTATCAACTTTAAAAAGCATTATATTTTAGTAACTATAGTTACCGTATTAGGAAGTGTTTTTTATTTTAATTTTTATAAAGCTATTTCTTATATAGTAAATTTTCTAGCAAAAAAAGATATTTATAGTAGAACTTTGTATAAAATATTAGATGGCACAATTACTAGTGGGACTGGAAGGGATAGTCTATTCGAAGAATCTATCTATCTAATTAGAAATAATCCATTCACTGGAGTGGGTATTGGGGTCGAGAGAATACACATTTTTGAAAATGTCTACTCTGCGATGGGGAGAAGTCAAATGCTTTCATCATCATATCCTCATAATTTATTCATTGAGTTAATTGTTCAATTTGGCGTTGTGATTGGGTTGTTAATTAGCGCAATAATATTAGTTATAACAATAAAAGCTATCTTCACTGGAGATTCATATAGTAAAAACTTTGCTCTTATTTTTTTTGGTATTGGATTTATGCAATTAATGGTATCTTCAAGTTATTTATTAAGTCCCTATTTTTTCTATTTTATTGGAATTGCATGGACTATAGCGGCCAAAAGAAGCAAGAGAAAATATTGTGTTACACAAGAGAAAAGGAGACAAATTCATGAAAATTGCAATAATACCAACGGGTAAACTACCAATTCCTGCAGTAATGGGTGGTGCCGTAGAGACCGGAATACAACAGTTAATTGAACAAAATGAAATTCATGAACTATTAGATATTACTGTTTTTAGTATAAATAATAATGAGGCTAGGGAAGAATCGAAAAAATACAATAATACTAGATTTGTTTTTTTAAACAATCCTAAAATAGCTTCAAATATAATAAGGATAATAAATAAAATTTTTAGAACATTAGGTGTTAAATTTGTTTTGAATCATAATTACTTTTTTAATCGAGGGATTGTAAAGTTTTTGAAAAATCATAAGTTTGATCATATATTATTAAAAAATGCGATCAGTTCCACATTACAGATTTCAAAGGTTGCAGGAGATAATTTAATCCTCCAACTACATAATGATTTTTTAAATTCTGAAGTATACAAGGCTGAAACTATATACAATAAATGCAATAAGATATTCGTTAATAGTAATTACATTAAAGATAGAGTGCTAACAATAAAAAATAGCGATGCCAGTAAAATCTTTGTTAATAAAAATTGTACAGACCCAACGGTATTTAACAGAGAATTGTATTTAGATTATGTCCAAGAATTTAAAAACAAATACAATATTAAGAATAACGAAGTAGTGATTCTTTTCACTGGAAGGATTATACCCGAAAAAGGAATTGCTGAACTGATACAAGCAGTAAAAAAATCATCCAATAAATACAAAATAAAATTACTTATTGTTGGTAGCAAGTGGTTTAGCAATAATAAGAAAAGCTCCTTCGAAAAGTATCTAGAATCAATATGCACAAGTATCGAAGATCAAATAATATTTACAGGTTATGTACCTTATCAAGAATTACCAAAAATTCATGCGATATCAGATATAGCTGTAGTGCCGTCTATATGGGAAGAGCCTGCAGGACGAGTTGTTATAGAAGCTGAAGCTTCAGGTATACCTGTTATAGTAACTGACGCAGGAGGTATTTCTGATTATATTAATCCCAAAAGCTCAATTGTTGTGAATAGAGATGATAAGTTTGTTGACAATTTGAGTGAAGCAATAAACAAATTAATTGAAGATAAGGCATTAAGAACGCAAATGGGGATGGATGGAAGAAAATTCGCATGTGATTTTAGCCCGGAACATTATTACAATGAGTTAATTGAGTTACTTAAATACTAAATAAAGTCTATCCTGTGGAGGATTCAAATGGTAAATAAAACTTCTGAAAACAATAAACGAAAAGTATTAGTCATTGGTCCAGGAATTGATGCTATAGGCGGTATTCCTGAATACATAAGAGGACTTGTAAAGTCCAAATTAATTGAAAAGTACGATTTTATAATATTTGATACGTTAAAAATCAAGAAAAGAAAAGGTTACGTTAAAAAGAGTAGAATCTCAATTCAAGAGGTAGTCAATAGTTATAGAGTTGTAAGGAACTATTTAAAACTTCTTGATAAAAACCCCCATTCTATAGTGCATATCCATTCAAGCTCATATTGGGGATACTATGAGAAGCTTCTAATGGCTCAACTAGCAAAATGGAAAAATCAAAAAGTTGTTTTGCACATACATGGAGGAAGCTTTGTCCAGTTTTTCAATAAGTTAAGACTAAAGAAATTTTTCTTGAACGTTATGTCAAAATTCAATTCTGTTATCGTGCTCACCGAAGAAATGAAAAAAACAATTGATATTCCTAATGTTAGTATAGTACCCAATGCTGTCGATATTCCTGAAATAAGTTTTGAATATAATAGAAAAAAGATAGTTACATTTTTAAGTGTTTCAGTATTAGAAGAGCGAAAAAGAGTAGGGTTGATGCTCGAAGCGGCTAAGATTCTAAAAGAAAGAGGTAAGCATTTCAAATTAATGATTGCCGGTGATGGTCCGGAAAAAGACAATATAGTTGAATATATATCAGAGAATAGTCTGGATGATGTTGTTGAATTTCTTGGAGTTGTAAAAGGAGAAGAAAAAGACAAAGCTTTTAGAAATTCGGATGTTTTTATTTTGGCGTCAGCTAGTGATAGTTTTGGGATTGTTGTAATTGAAGCAATGAGTTACGGAAAAGGAATTATTACAACACCAGTGGGCATATCACCTCAGATTGTAAAAAATAATACTAATGGTTTACTTATTGAAATTGACAATCTTGATAGCCTGGTGAATGCTATGGATAAGTATATATCCAGTAATTTATACAACTCAAATATGATAGAAGAAAACTATAGGATAATAAAAGATTTATATTCTTGGGATTCAATAGTTGAAGAATTGGATTTATTATATAAAGGATAGAAAATATCATAATAAATCTACACAGTGGTTGGAGGGGGAAAATTGAATGATTCAAAAAATGCGGTAAAATCTGTTGCTATTATAGTTGCTTTTACCTTGATAAGTAAAATTATGGGTTTCATCAGAGATGCAATTATTGCAGCGAAATTTGGTTCTGGTGAATTAACAGATACTTTTTTTGTGTCCTTAACGGCGATTTCATTATTTACTATAATGCTAACTCAAGCAATTAATAATACGTTAATACCTGTTTTGACAGAGATTGAATCTCAAGAAGGTAAAAAAGCTAAGCTAATAAGTGCAAGCAACATATTGAATTTTGTAATATTGGGAACTATTTTGTTCACATTCTTAGGATGGATTATATCACCATTGCTTATAAGAGTGATGGCAGTTGGATTCGAAGGATCACAATTTGATTTAGCAGTTAAACTAATGAGAATAGGATTGCCCTCACTTATTTTTGCAGGTATAGTAGGAGTTTTAAGAGGTTTGTTGCAAAGTGAGTCAAAATTTGCTGAATCTGCAGTTTCTCAGATTCCATTTAATCTTGTCTATATTTTCTATCTACTAGTATTGGCAGAGTCTTTTGGTATTATTGGATTAATGTTTGCAAGTGTTGTCGCAGTTGCATCACAAATTTTAGCACAACTACCAGGTTTGAAAAAAATTAAATATAAACACAAAAAACATATCAATATTAAAGAAAAGTATATTGAGAAAATAGTTAAACTAGTTCCGCCAGTTATTTTAAGCGTTGCAATTAATGACGTTAATAAGATTATAGATAAATCACTAGCTTCAACTTTAGTAGCAGGGAGTGTATCTGCACTTAATTATGCTAATAGACTTAAAGATTTGATACTGGGTGTTTTTGTAACAGCAGTAGTCACTGTAATTTATCCTATGCTTTCAGTTGAAGCAAATAGCACATCGAAGGAAAATTATAAGAAAGTTATCTCTAAAGGAATAAATATAATCATTATAATCACTGTTCCGGCTACATTAGGAATGATTGCTTTATCAACACCTATAACAAGCTTGGTTTTTGAAAGAGGATCCTTTGACTCATTTGCGACTAATATGACATCTGTGGCTTTAGTATTCTATTGTGTCGGATTACCCACAATGTCCTTAAGAATTTTTCTGGACAAGGTTTTTTACTCAATTCAAGATACAAAAACTCCTATGATTAATGGGTTTATTGCAGTAGCCATAAATATTGCTTTAAATTTTATGCTTATAAAATTTTTAGGGCATGGTGGATTAGCTTTAGCAACCTCAATATCTTCAGCTATAACATCTGTTCTTTTGATTTATAAATTGCGACAGAAGATAGGAGCTTTAGGATTAAAGAGAAATGCGGTGACAACTGTAAAAGTCTTTGTTGCATCACTATTTATGGCTATTGGGACAAAATATTTATATGATTATTTGATCAATAGTTTTGGGATTAATAATATCTCTAGTGCATTGATACTGATATTAACAGTGATAATCAGTTCAGTAGTATATATTATCTTAATTAATATCATGAAAATAGAGGAATTTACATGGTTTCTACAGTTAATTAGGAGAAAGTTAAAAAGATGAAAATAGTGCTAGGATATAAGACGAATTTAAAGGGGGTATTAAAACATGAAAATAACAATTGCCGGGACAGGTTATGTTGGTCTGTCAAATGCGATACTTTTAGCACAACACAACGAGGTTATCGCGCTCGACATCATCAAAGAAAAGGTCCAGATGGTCAATAACAAGAAATCTCCTATCATAGATCCTGAAATCGAAGAGTATCTAGCTACGAAAGAACTTAACCTAACTGCAACGACTGATAATTACGAAGCTTTCAAAGATGCTGAATATGTTATCATTTCAACACCAACGAACTATGATCCTGAGAAGAATTATTTCAATACAAGAACGGTAGAAGCTGTAATTGCAAATGTCTTATCGATAAATCCTGATGCTGTCATGATCATTAAATCAACAGTGCCAGTTGGTTATACAGAATCAATCAAAGAGAAATTTGATACTGAGAATATCATCTTCTCTCCGGAGTTCTTAAGAGAGGGGAAAGCACTTTATGATAATCTTTATCCATCAAGAATTGTAGTTGGAGAGCAGTCTGAAAGAGCAAAAGTATTCGCTGAGTTGTTAGCACAGGGAGCACTTAAAGAGAATATTGATATTCTTTACACTGAGTCTACAGAAGCGGAAGCCATCAAACTTTTTGCTAATACTTATCTTGCACTTCGAGTAGCATTCTTCAATGAGCTTGATTCATACGCAGAAGTTAGAGGGCTAAATTCACAGCAAATCATAGAGGGTGTTGGCCTCGATCCTCGTATTGGCAGTCACTATAACAATCCATCATTTGGTTACGGTGGATACTGTTTACCAAAGGATACAAAACAATTATTAGCTAACTATTCAGACGTACCTCAAAACATCATGTCCGCCATTGTTGATGCAAATAGAACGAGAAAAGATCACATCGCTGATATGATCATCAAGAGACAGCCTAAAATAGTTGGAATCTATAGACTTACTATGAAGATGGACTCTGACAACTTCCGTCAGTCTGCTATCCAGGGTGTTATGAAGAGAATCAAAGCTAAAGGGATTGAAGTAGTGGTATTTGAGCCAGCCCTTCAGGAAGATGAGTTCTACAACTCAAGAGTGATCAAGGACTTCGATGAGTTCAAGAAGATCTCTGATGTTATCGTAGCAAACAGATTATCTGACGAGATTAAAGATGTAGTAGACAAGGTCTATACAAGAGATTTATTTAGTAGAGATTAATGATACAAGCCCTAACACCGTTTAGGGTTGTTTCAAAATAGTAGGGGTACTATCAACACAGCCCAAATATCAACACAAAGGAGGTCTTAACATCACATGAAAGTACGCAAAGCAGTCATACCGGCAGCTGGCCTTGGAACGAGATTCTTACCAGCTACAAAGGCTATGCCAAAGGAAATGTTGCCAATTGTAGATACACCTACAATTCAATATATTGTACAGGAAGCTATTGATAGTGGGATTGAAGAGATTCTTATCATAACAGGAAAAAGCAAGAGAGCAATCGAGGACCACTTCGATAGAAATGTTGAATTGGAACTGGAACTTGAGAAAAAAGCCAATGAAGAGTTGTTGAAAGTGGTTAGAGACATTACCAATCTTGTCGATATCCACTACATAAGACAAAAAGAAGCGAAAGGACTTGGACATGCCATCTACTGTGCAAAGACATTTGTAGGTAACGAGCCATTTGCCGTTATGCTAGGTGATGATGTTGTATATAATGAGGGAAAACCATGTCTTAAGCAGATGATAGAAGTTTATGATGAATATAAGACGTCTGTACTTGGAGTTCAAACCGTTAAAGATGAAGACGTGTGTAAATATGGTATCGTTGACGGTGAAAGGGTAAGTGATAGAGTTTACACCGTGAAGGGTCTAGTTGAGAAACCAGCTGTAGATGAAGCTCCTTCTAATGTTGCTATATTAGGAAGATACATCATCAATCCAGGAATTTTTGATATTTTAGCTGAGACGAAGCCTGGAAAAGGTGGAGAGATTCAGCTGACTGATGCACTGAAAGAGTTAGCTCTTAAAGAAGATATGTACGCTTATGATTTTATCGGCAAAAGATATGATGTAGGAAACAAACAAGGATTCCTTGAAGCTACTGTCGAGACTGCTCTTAGAAGAAGTGATTTGAGAGATGAGTTTCTATCTTATTTAGTGGGAGTTGTTCAGAAGGAAGTTGGATCTTTGGCTGAGGTTGCTGCGGGGAGAGAAGAATAAAAGAATCTATTGTTATATTAAAGGAAGGTGAGACTGTGGCATTCAATACTGAAAACAGAAAGATTGCAGATTTATATCAACGACCATGTAGATATGTCATACCAAGATATCAAAGGGAATATGTTTGGAAAGAATCAAACTGGCACGAATTACTAACTGATGTTAAATTCACAATGCAAGCAAAAGATAAAATGAAATGGTCTCACTTCTTAGGTACAATTGTTTTAAATAGCTTCTCAGCAAAGAAAAAGAGCGAAAGAATTGAAGGCATTGTTGACTATGAAATTATTGATGGGCAGCAAAGGATTACAACAGTTTATTTGATGCTTTTGGCCTTATATAAGCAATTCAAGAATATTGATTCTGAAGTTTCAAAGAAAAGAGCAGAATATATATACAGTACATTCGTAGTGTCATTATCGGCAGACTCTGAACAAATTATAATGATTGATAACCCGGAGTTAGATAGTGATATCAAAGAGGTTATTGATGCATCAAGAAAAGCAAAATCATTGAGCAGAAGCAATAAAATGTATAATCTGTTTAAGTACTTTTCAGATGAATTTGAATCCTATGATTTTAGTACTTTGGACACGTTTCTGAATCGTTTACTTGAAATTAATGTTGTCGAAATTATATCTGATCAAGAAGAAGAAATATACAATATTTTTGAAGTTTTAAATGCTCGAGGCCAAAAATTGAAGCAGATAGAGTTGTTGAAGAATCACATAATGAAATATATCCAACCTAGACAAGAGGATTTTATAGATGAAGCGAAAGAAAAGTGGACTAAAATAATTGAAAACAATAGTCATTTAAGTGATATTGATAATTTAATTAACCATTTTACGAAATGCTACATAAAGAAGAATGCAGAAAATGCTAATTCAGTGTATAAACTCATTAAAGAGGAAGTAGCTATAGAGGAACTTGCAGAGTTCCTGGAAGATTTATTTGAGTATTCTGAAGCATACTCATCAATTACAGATACCAATTCTACTGACCCAACTATAGAATATTTTAATATTAAAAGAAATCAGCAAGTTAGATCAATGCTTGCTGCAATACGGGTACTATATTGCAGAAATACTATTCCTGATACAGTATATTATGATGCTTTCCTGAATCTAAGAAATTTCTTTTTTATTTTCAATGCTACTCAACAAACTAGTAATAGGATTGATAAAATGATGAGTGATGCAGCATATGAATTGTATCATTCAAAATCAGAAATTGACTTCAAATTTATACTTAATGAATTTTTCCTGAAAATAGCGGACTTTATTAATAAAGAAAATTTCAATTCAATATTTTACACCAATCAATCATTCAGATATTCTACTAAAGATAGCCGGTTAAAAAGAAACTCACGGCTTGTTAAATATATTTTAGTTGAATACTATAAAATGACACAAAATGATTCAATTTTAGATCCCAAACAATTAACAATAGAGCATCTATATGGTGATAACGGCTATACGGAAAATTCCTTGTTGTCTAATCTCACTTTGACGACTGGTTCCATAAACTCTGATGAATTGGCTGATAAAAATGTAGAAGAAAAAATTGCTATTCTTAAAGAAAAATCGTCAATCAAAGCGAATCAAACACTTGATTTATACTTAGTCAATGGTGAAGTTGATAGAGAAAAACGTGGAGATGACATTCGTAATGAATTATATGAGAGTTGTTTTAAGTTTCATAAAGATCTTTTTGGTTTGAATAAGTCTGATATTGATCAGTACAAGAAAATTAAAAATTTAATTATTGATATATCTGACTTAGAGGATTTGCTCTACTCTTCAGGTAAGTACTTTGAAGAAAAGCTTGAAAAGGATCCTAAATGTTCTTTGCTAAAAGAAAAATACTATAAACTGTTGAGTGTGGGCGAAGTAGGAGATAGTGAAGTGGCTGCAACTAAGGAATAGAGGGCTGAATTTGGAAGTCAGTAATTTGTGTGGTGCCGGGCACGGATAAGTGGACAAGTTGATGTTGCATTTGGATGTTATTCCTTCTCTGGTCCTTACAGTTAAGTATATCAGAGTCCCCAAAAGTCCCCAAGAACCTATTCATCCACATAAGGGATTTTGGAATCTTATATGAGGCTTAGCTCTAACATGAGTGATGTACGGGACAAACGAGATAGGCAGAGATGATTCTGACATAGTAGATCAAAGAGAATGGGGTTATTGAAGTGATTCTGTTTGGATTTCGCTATAGGCAGTGACAGTGGATTTTCAGATCGGTAGTGAAAGAGAACGGGAAACAGATCAATATTGACATAACAAAATAATACAGACATAATACATCAAAGAAAACGGGCATGAAGAGGGTAAGTTAGATAGCTTTGCCCGTTTTATTTATAAATGAAGGTGTCAGAATATTGTATTAATGGGTGGGTTTGGTGTTGCTACTATTACAAAGGAGGTAAGCGTCCCATAATCTCATGGATTTAAATTACTCAACCTAAGTGAGATAATATACTCATATATTGCACTATCAATGTTGACAGAGTACTTGGTCAACATTGATAGCACTAAGGGGGTAAATTAATGACCACTATGAAAGCTGAGAAACACAAAATGCAGAAGGAAATCTGGCTCAAACGGGTTAGGGACCATAAGGAAAGTGGACTGTCTATCAGGCAGTGGTGCAGGGATAATGATTTGCCTGAATCGATGTACTACTACTGGTTGAGAGTCATAAGACAGGAGTCTCTCATACAGGCAGGCACACTTGCTGTAACAGGAAAAACTGAATTTGTGGTGTGGACCTCATAAATTATTTCCAACAGAAATTTGCAGTATACGCACCAGAATTTTGTGACTAATAATCTGAAAAAACTAGCACATATGGGAAATAATGGGATTTCAAACATGGGTTAGAGTCAAAAAATTCAGGATGTAATAGGTGGGAACTAAAAAAGAGCATGACAATAAACCCTATAATATAGGGTTGGATAATATTAGATAAGCGTATAGTTTACGCAACTTTTTTGTAGGTATGGTACAGACCACCAAGAATCTCTTTTGGAATCATCTTACCCTCGGTAAATTTAGATTCAGGGTATTCTGGGGAGGGGATCGGTGTTGTACAGTCAATGCCTTGGTGAGTCCTGTTTGTGTTGTAATATTCATATACATATTCCTTCATAAGCCTATGAAGATGGATCTCATTGACGGGAATAACGTGGTCAGTCAATTCTCTTCGGATACTTCCTATGGATCTTTCGGCTATTCCATTTTGCCAGGGAGATCTATACGATATTCTTTTAGACTTGATATCTGAGGAACTCAAGAATTCCTGGAAGTCCTCGGATACAAAGACTGGATCATTATCATGGATTAGATACTTGGGCTTATTATCATAGGGGGTTGCTTCCCTAAACTGCTGCTTCAGCCATATGGTGTTCGGATTGTATGTAACACCAAAATGTTCAATTTTTCTTGTATCATGATTGATTATTATCAGTATATAAAGAATCTTAAAGGTCAGTGTGGGAACAGTGAAGAAGTCC
Source organism: Gudongella ferriphila (assembly GCF_046224405.1). Taxonomy (NCBI): domain Bacteria; kingdom Bacillati; phylum Bacillota; class Tissierellia; order Tissierellales; family Tissierellaceae; genus Gudongella; species Gudongella ferriphila. The sequence goes on from NZ_JBJXRK010000010.1 coordinate 67,382, forward strand.
ATTGCCCAAATTTCCTTATGGTTTTTCAGGAAGGTTTTCCATGACTGAACCTGCTTTTCAGTGGGTGGTTTCCTGGGGTCTTGACCAAGTATCTGTCGGATCTTGTTTGCACAGGGGACATCGGTGTAGTTCATGTTTATTAGCAGTTCATGGATTTTCTCGGCACTCATAAGAGGGTTCTTTGTATGTATTGATTTAATAAGTTCCTTTGTCTTGTTGGACATCTTAGGTCTGCCAACAGGTTTGGACTTTTTCCACCAATGTTTCCTGAAGGCTGTCTTATGCCAGTTTAGTACAGTTCTAGTTGTTACATGCAATGGCAGCTTTTGCCAAGGCTTGTAGTGCTTGGAAAGGAGAACCCAATATTGTTGATGGGCTATACTAGTTCTAGGTTTTGGAAGATTTTTCTTTTCAAACAGCCTTTCGTAATAGGCGAGCTGCATTCTCAGTACTACATTTTCCTTTTCCTTGTGAGCATCTGATTTTAACTTGGCACATAGAGTCCAGAATAATATACTCAACCAATCTCTAAAATAAGATGTTAATGCTTTTAAAACTCTCAAATTTACCACTCCTCCTTCTTTGAAACAATATTAGGTAGGATTTTAACATAAATGGTAAAATCAGTCAATTGTTACTCAAGATGGCGAAAAATGCGTAAGGAGCTGTGATATGAACAACATAATTTTAGACTACTGTGTTTCTCTGGTAAACCTTTATGGTATTGTTAGCCTTGATAGAATTGTTCATACTTATAATCTGCAAAATGAAGACCAAATAAGCCTTGGTGATCTTAAGGATGAGGTTGAGAAAAATGAGGACTACCTGAGGGATAACCTTGTTATTGTTGAGAATAATGAACTGGTTGCCATTGAGATTATCATGCTAGGAGATTATGATAAGGAAAAGGGATATAAGGAGAACAAGCCTTATTACATTCCTGAAAGAGCAGAGTTACTAAAGTATAGAGACTATACATATTTTGAAAGGACATGTTCATACAAGGAACTTGTAGAATTCTTTGAGGGGTTATATAAAGACATATCAAGAGCTGAGGAGCTTGCAAATGAAGTAAGGATCTTCATAAGGTCTGCAGATGGGATGAAAAATCTCGGATATTTCTTTGAAGAAAGCAAATTGAAGCTTAAGGATATCAAGGATGCTGAAAAATTGATGGAATTAATCGGACGTCTTTCTAATAATACCAGAATGTGGGCTAATAATGGATTTACCCCAATTGAAATTGAAGAAATGGATGGTGAAAGTTAGGTTTTGCGATTAAACTTGATGTAATCGATCATGTATTCTGGTAAAATATTGTAAGAGAGTGATTTGGTTTTGTCATTACATATAATATGGGAGGTACAAAATGAGAGTTAGGAAGGCAGTCATACCAGCAGCGGGATTGGGAACAAGGTTTCTTCCTGCTACAAAGGCACAACCCAAAGAGATGCTACCAATTGTTGATAAGCCAACCCTTCAGTTTATTATTGAAGAGGCAGTTGCATCAGGGATCGAGGAAATCCTAATTATTACAGGAAGGAACAAGTCATCCATAGAAAATCATTTTGATAAATCCGTTGAACTTGAGATGGAGCTTGAGAAGGCTGGTAAGGACGACTTACTTGAAGAAGTCAGAAAAATATCCGATCTGGTCAACATCCACTACATCAGGCAGAAGGAACCCCGTGGTCTTGGCCATGCCATCCATTGCGCCAAGAGCTTTATTGCCAACGAACCTTTTGCCGTTCTTTTAGGGGATGATATTGTACAGAACGATGGCAAACCATGCCTTAAGCAGATGATTGAGGCTTATGATGAATATAAGACCACCATACTTGGTGTTCAGGAGGTTCCTGATGGAGATGTTGACAAGTATGGGATAGTGGATGGAAAGCACATAGAAGACAGGATCTACAAGGTAAAGAATCTAGTTGAAATGAATATTCTTGTGCGGCAGAGCCGCAGTTCCGGTGTGGCATGAGCCACCTGTCCGGAACTACAGAGCCACTTTGATTACTCGCTTAATCTTTTATCGAGTCCGTAGACTTCTCTCATAGAAAGATCTTTTGCCGGATTAATTGACTCGATATTGATTCTGTAAGAGTCATGG
>NZ_JBJXRK010000011.1:0-61472 GCF_046224405.1 Gudongella ferriphila
GTGATTTTTCTCTTGCATTTTGATTTATGACATGGTACAATATCCTTTGTTAGATTAGAGGAGGTGAAATCGTGGCAAATATTAAATCAGCTGAAAAAAGAATTCTTGTAACCGCTAAAAAAACTGCCTTGAATAAGAGTAAGAAAACTGAAATTAAGACATATATTAAGAAATTTGAGAGTGCTGTAGCCAACGGAAATTTCGACGAGGCGAGAGCATTGTTGAAGGTCATTGATAAGAAGCTTAAGAGAGCAGCTCACAAAAACGTAATCCATACCAATGCTGCTGCTAGAAAAGTTAGTCGTCTGACTAAGGCACTTAATAAAGCAATGTAATAAAAACTTCGGCCAAACCGAAGTTTTTTTCTTTTTTGAATTAACTTTTATACGATCTACCACTGGTTGTCAGCTTTACTATCAGCATTTCCATTTCAAGTCTCTGGTCAGAGGATGTTGTTTTGAGATTCCTGTCAGTTTGGAGTATTTCCTCAAGAATATCCCTTAATCTGTTCCTGTCCATTCCGTTCCCCTGAGCAGCTATCTTTCCAAATTCATATGGTTTTATTCTCAGCTTTTCCTGTATTTCTCCAGAGCCATATCCCTTTTCCCTATAGGTGACATACCCAAGCAGCAACCTGAACTGCCTACTTATCATAAATAGGATTCGAGGCACCGGTTCATTCATAAGATATATTTCATTGAAGACCTCCATGGCCCTGTCCGTATCATTCTTGCCTACAGCTCCCAAAAAATCGAAAATGTTCTTGTCGAGAGTCTTAATTAGGACCTGATCCAGGATTATCCGGTCAATGTTTTTTCCAGAGGCATAATCAGCAAGCTTCTTGATTTCGTTGTCAAGATCATATAGTGTAGTGCTTATGTTTCTACTGTTGTAGCTGCTTTGCTGAATAAAGTAGTTCAGATCAGCATAGGACATGGTCTTGCCTCTTTCTGCCAACTTCCCATGTATCCAATCAGCTAGCTCCTTTCCCTTGAGCTTCTCAAACACCACAGCACTTCCAGCTTTATTGAGATACCTGTAAAACTTAGTGTTCTTCTTGATTTTTCCATCTCTGTCATTTATCAGTAAAAGCTGATGATCCCCCAAGCTCTTTACATAATCCAACATTTCATCAGATGATGAATCCTTGTCAAGCAAGGCTTCTGCTCCCCTTAAGACAGTTACTCGCCTTTCTGACATAAATGGCAGAGTCTCACAGCTGGCTTTCAGATCCTCCAGTCCAGCAGTCTTACCATCCAGGTTTGCAAGATTGATGGTCCTCCCTTCTTTTGTCATGAACAGACCCACAAGTTGCTCTACAGCAATATCGAGAAGGTAGGTTTCCTCACCAGTGAATATGTATATTGGATTGATATTACCATTTTCAATTGAATTTTGAAACTCAATGTATTTCATAATTCTTTTCCTCCATTTTTGTATAGGTAATAGTTGATATATAGGATAGTATACAATAAACAACTATCCAGCTCAACCGATAGCCATGCTTAGATATTAAATCTAAAGGATTCATCTGGTACATGGGGCCGTTATAAGGTAGCACCTCCATCTCATCATCCCTTAAGACCACCTTGATCAGGCCTGCTTCATCTGTTCGATAGATACTGGATCCAAATTTTTCCAAGGTTTCCAGCACTGAGTCATGGGGGTGTCCAAAGGAGTTGTTTCTACCAGCGGAAATGACACTGACCTCCGGCAACAGCCGCGAAATATGGTCCACAGAGGATGATGTTCTGCTTCCATGATGTGCAACCTTCAAAATATCAACATCATATCCAGTTAGTAGTCTTTCAACCTCCACCTCTATATCCCCTGTAAAAAGTGTACTCTTCCCTTTGCTTCTGAGTAAAAGAACAAGTGAATTATTGTTTTCATCGGTGTATGAATTACCAGAAGAATATATGCACTCTATGTAGCTTCCACCAAAATCAAACCTACTTCCTTCCTTAACAATGAATACTGGAATGTTGAACTTTTTTACTGCATGCTCCAAATCCGCATCAGGAATAACATTGTTTACATATAGGGCTTCAATTTCCAAATCCTCCATAATTGGGAACAGACCCTTGTAATGATCCTCGTGAAAATGACTTATGAAAACCCCATCAAGTTTTCTAACACCCAGCTTTTTCAGATATGGCAGAGTTATGGCTTCCCCGGGATCGTAGCTTCCGAAAATTGCTCCACCTGTATCAATGAGATAATCCCTGCCTTCAACCCTTACAAGGGCTGAATCACCCTGACCCACATCAATAAAGTGGATTTCTGTATTGGTGGATTCAAACACATGCAGAAGACCCATGGCTGAGATGAGCAAAAGGTATGCCACAATAACCTTCATTATCCTGATATTAAAATATGAAATGTACCTCCATTTCAAAACCACAATTAGAAAAAATACATAAAGGATTATTTGGTGCAGACTTGGTGAAGCAACTCCAAGCGCTTCGATTGGCAAAAATGACAACAGGTCAATCATATACCTCTGAAGATTCAACAGCCAATTTAGTATGGGAGCCAATGCCGGTATTGCAATAATTATAGATCCCAGTATGAGATTAGCCGTAGCCACCGGCACTATCAATATATTGGAAAATAAGGCCATAAGGGGCAACTGATTGAAATAGTAGCTTTGCAATGGGAGAATCCCAGCATTTACTGCCATCACTGCACCAACGGACATTGCAAGCTTTCCCTTTGCAGGATATATCCTCTCCTGTATCCAGGGAGCAATTGTGGCCAGGGATAGTGTTGCACCATAGGATAATTGAAAGCCCAAACTGAAAATCCAGAATGGATTAATCAACAAGCAAATTATATATGATACTGCCAATAAATTGATTGGGTCATATGCCCTGTGCAGGATTTTAGATATCAATACAAATGAAAGCATAACTGAAGCCCTAAGAGCTGATTCAGGAAATCCAACCAGATAGGTGAATAACCAGATAAATATCATGACAGCAGGAATTGCCACATTCCTTTTTACTCCCGTCCTGGACATTATGAAAAGCAGAAACCCTGTCAGAATACCTATGTGAAGTCCTGAAATTGCTAATATATGGGCTATCCCCATCTCTCTGTAAAGCTCATATTCCTCCTGCTGCAAAGAGTCCTTTCCACCTGTTAGAAGAGCCTTCATAAAGCCCGCATTTTCTTTGGACAACCCATTGTCAAATACCATGTCCAATCTATCCTTAAAGGAATTCTGTATTTCATATCCAAATTCAATGGGTCTAGCATTATTTTGTGGCAAAACTTCCTCTGTCCGAAGCAAATGTTTTATGTTTTTAGTCAACAGGTACTGTCTGTGGTTAAATAGCATCGGGTTTGTATTTGCCATGGGCTTGTACAACTGACCCCTTAAAATTATCTCAGTTCCTGGAGATATTGACGAGCCATCGTATATATTGGTCCTTATTTTCTCCTTTAGACCATCACCGTTTATACTATGGATAACTATGTCATAGCTGCTGTAGCCTTCCCTGATGTACTCCCTGTGTACCGTTCCCATTATAAGTACATCCTTATGTAAATAAGCATCCAAGGATGATGTGTGAGAGTAATTTGTATAGAGCATTGACAACAGGAATAGGAGTAGAAGGTAGGACTTTCCAAGATTCCTACCTGTAGACAGCAAGCCAATCCATACTATAAGAACCAGGACTGACAGGCCCAATATGACAATTGATGAAATACTGAAATAATAAGCTGTTAGTATCCCCAACGTGAAAAAAAGAGCGGGGATCAAAGCAGGTCGCTTCATGTATTATCTCCTCAGCACTTTATATTTGCGTTTCGTTGTTATATAATAAAATCAATTATATCACAGAACTGGTTAGTTTCTCTTTAAATATTTAAAATTACAAATTTGAAGGTGGTGCTTTTATGACAAGAAAGCTTTATTGGGAGAATCCATATTTACATGAGACTGAGGCTTCCATAATCAAAAAGGAAAGAAAAAATGGTCTATTCCACATAACTCTTGACAGGACAATATTCTATCCTGATATGTCAGGTGGTCAACCAGGGGATATTGGAACCATTAACGGTGTATCGGTAATTGAAACAGTCGAGAATGAGGATCGCTTAACACATATACTCAAATCAGACATTCCAGGGCCTAAGGTCAAGCTCTCCATCCAATCAGACCACAGATTCGATATGATGCAACAGCATAGTGGCCAGCACCTTCTTTCAGGCGTCCTATACAACCTTTTGGGAGGTGAGACCATAAGCTTTCACCTGGGAAAGGATTATTCATCAATCGATGTGACCCTATCTCATATGGAGCAGGAGGAAGTTGACAATGCTGAGGCCCTGTGCAACAAGATCATCCAATCTAATTTTCAGGTAAAAACCTACTTTGTCAATCAGGAGAAAATTAAACTGCTACCTGTAAGAAAGGCACCCGCAGTTGCAAGCAACATAAGAATGGTAGAAATCGATGGATTTGATTATTCTCCATGCGGTGGCACACACGTGAACCACACCGGCGAGCTTGGATTGCTGAAAATTACAAAGTGGGAGCATTACAAGGGCAATCTGAGGATTCATTTTCTGACCGGACTAAGGGCATTTATGGATTACTCCTCCAAGTTTAAGTCCGTCAGATCCATTTCAAATCTATTGTCCTCCTCCGATGATGACATTGCAGTCAAGGTTGAAAAGCTATTCAATGACAGGACAGAACTTGAAAAGGAGGTCAGATCTGGAAGAGAAGAGATAATTTCAGCCAGAAGTTCCATGCTGGTTGATGGTTCGGAAAGGCTCGGGGATTTAAGGGTAATAAGAGAGCTGTATGACAATTATGATTTCAAGGCCCTCAGTCAGCTGGGAAGTCATATTTCAAACAATTATGAAAGGGTTGTGCAGATCTATGGAATATCGAACAATGGTCTTGGGCAGTTCATAATCAGCAAATCCAAGGATATCAACCTTGACCTTGGAAATGTATACAAACAGTTGTCAACAGAATTCAAACTCAAGGGAGGGGGAAATCCCAACACTGTGCAGGGTTCAGTTCCAACTGCCAATTTGAACCTACTGCTCCAAAGGTCCATGGATATAATTTCCCAGATGCTCCAGTCCGAAAATTAACTATAAGCATATTAAAAAGCACCTTCACAGGTGCTTTTCTAAATATGAACATGCAGTATCATCGTATTAATTTATATGGCGGGAGTATGTGAGAATCGAACTCACCCAGGACGCTCCTAACGCCCCGCGCTGGTTTTGAAGACCAGAGAGCCCACCAGGACTCCTCTACCCCCATATGGCTACAAAAGCCATTATACAATAAATACTAAAATATTTCAATCCTAATTTACCTTGAAAAAGTAACCTACTCCCCATTTTGTAAGAACATACTCCGCAGCTTTGGGATCTTTCTCAATCTTTTCCCTAATTCTCCGTATATGAACGTCAACTGTTCTTAGATCTCCATAATAGGCATATCCCCATACCTTTCCCAACAGTTCCTCTCTTGTGAATACCTTCCCCGGATTTGATGCCAGGACATATAGAAGGTCAAACTCCTTGCCAGTCAGTGAAATGTTCTTGTCATTTCTTGTGACCTTTCTCCCGACGGAATTGATCCTCAAATCCTTTATTTCAACAACATTGCTGTCATTGTCAGAAACCTTGTGGTTTATCCTCCTAAGAACGGCCTTGATTCTGGCTTTCAGTTCCAATATGTTAAAAGGCTTTACCAGATAATCATCTGCTCCATACTCCAAAGCGAGAATTTTCTTGATATCCTCATTCACGGAGGTTATGAAAATAATTGGTACAGATGAAATATTTCGGATATCCTGGCATAATGTAAGCCCATTAATGTCTGGAAGATCCGTCTCCATAAGTACCATATTGTAATCCTTCCTAGATATGTGGTCCAGGGTATTCTTCCCCTCGGAAAGTATATCTATGCGATAATCATCCTGCTCAAGGCTGTATCGAAGCCCCTTCACAAATGACCTGTCGTTGTCTATAATCAGTATTCTACCGCTCATACCTACCCCACCTCAATATCAATTTACAAGTATCCTCTTCTCGCCATCTCTTTTTGTAATTTTAATTTGGTCGAAGTACTCAAGCAGACCAATTGCATTCTTTCTATTCGTATTTAATAGATCTCTGTACTCGGCTACAGATATTCCTCCATTTTTTTCTATGTGACCTATCAACTCCACTTTGGCTAATTCAAGATTTTCAGGCGACAGTATCAAGTCATCGCTGATCTTCATCAGTTCCTGCCTGTTGAGCATGTCCATTATAATTTCCTCTATATCATCGTTTTTACCCAAATCAGACTTTATCAAATCCTCTTTCTTTGGTGGCATAAAAGCTTCCTTGTTGATGATTTCAAGAACCTTGTGCTTTAGCTTAAGCTGTTCACTTGAGTACTCAGGATTAAAATTCTGAAGTGAAATCAGGTCTTTTTCCTGCTTGAAGTGTCCTTTTTGGATCAGGTTTTCAATTATGATCTCTGCAAGCTTTGGTTTTGCCTTCTGTAGGAACCTGCTTCTCATCTCCTCCTTTGAAGCTCCAATTCTCAGTGGATATTTACTGTGAAACACCTGAAGAACCTTTTCCATGGATTCAACAAGGTTGGATATATGATCCATATGCACGGGGTAGATATCCTTGCTAAGCTCATAGAGGGTTACCTTCCCTTTCTCTTGAAGGTTTCTTACCTCTTGGAGAATATTCTCCTCCAGCATGGACGTTTCTCTGGCCATTTCCTTAACAGAAAGGTAAAGCTTAGCTTTGTCAAGAATCATATGCTCTACAATATCTCCAAAATCTCCTTCGTCCTTTATTCGAAGCTCCTGGATATCATCATCGTCAAATCTCTTTCGTTTAGCAGGGTTAGGCTCAAGAATCTCTCCTCCTCCGATTGTAAACATAGGTGAATAGAATCTAAGTATAAACCTATCTCCCCTTTTTGCTACGGTCTCAGATTCAAGTCTGAGTTGAGCATAAGCCTCTTCACCAGGCTCAAGTGCTTCCTTGTCAAGTAGTACAATTCTACAGAGAATCTCTTCAGTTCCCAGATAAAGCTTAAGTCGTGTACGATTTTCAATTATCTTATCCAAATTCTTTAGCAGCTTAATCTTTACATCGAGCATCATGGTACTGACCATGGCATTTATTGGAGCCACAACATTCCCTCTATTGATATCATCCTTCTTAACATTGGCAAGATTCATGGCGACTCTCTGCCCACCGAAGGCTTCCTTTGCATCTTGGTCATGAACCTGTATGGACCTTATCCTGGACTTTAATCCTGATGGGTAGATTTCCACCTCGTCACCAATTGAAAACTTCCCTGCCAATAGAGTCCCTGTTACGACTGTTCCAAATCCTGAAATGGTGAATACTCTGTCAATTGGCAGCCTAGGCATATCATTCAAATTCTTGTCCTCAAGCTCTCCTGCCATATCCTGAATCAAGTTGATTACCTTGTCTATTCCTGTTTTCTTTGTTGATGATACGGGAATGATTGGGCTTCCTTCCAGAAAGGTCCCTTCCACTGCCTCCCAAATCTCCTCCTTGACCAGTTCAATCCATTCCTCTTCTACCATGTCAGCCTTTGTTATTACAACAAATCCCTTCTCCACTCCAGCCATATCAAGAATTGCAAGATGCTCTGCTGTTTGAGGCATTATTCCCTCATCAGCAGCAACTACAAGCATCACTATATCAATTCCAACAACACCAGCCAGCATGTTTCTAATGAATTTTTCATGGCCAGGGACATCAATAATTCCTGCCCTCTGTCCATCGGGAAGATCAAAATATGTGAATCCCAGTTCAATGGATATCCCTCTGTCCTTCTCCTCTTTCAACCTATCCGTTTCTCTTCCAGTCAGTGCCTTTATTAGAGTTGTCTTGCCATGATCTATATGACCAGCTGTTCCAATAATCAGATGCTTCATTTTTTACACTCCTCCAGTCCGTCAATTGCCCTCCGGACGGCCTTGGAGACTATCTCCATTTCAGAATCGTCTATGGTTCTCACATCAAGATATACTTTATCCCTGTAGATTCTGGCTATGACCGGAATGGTATTGGTTCTTAGAAGCTCCTCGAACCTTGCTGTACTTCCTTCTTCAAGTTCAATGACAACGCATTTGGTGGGAAGTTTCTCCATGGGTAATGACCCTCCACCCACCTCAGAATAGTCATCCTGTAGGGTTAAACCAACTCTTTTCTGAAGATCTTCCCTTGACAACATCCCCATCAGCCTTTCACCCTTTTCCTGGAGAATCTCCCTGGAATAGGTTAACATCTTTAAAGTGGGGATTTTAGATACAACAGTATCCTCATCCAGATAGTACCTAAAGGTTGCCTCAAGGGCAGAGATTGTAAACTTATCTACTCTAAAGGCTCTGGTTAGGGGGTTCTTCTTCATCTGGTCGATGAACTTCTTCCTTCCCACAATTATTCCAGCCTGTGGCCCTCCCAAAAGTTTGTCACCGCTGAAGGTAACCACGTCAACTCCGTTCTTCAGACTATCCATCACTGTGGGCTCATAGGTTATTCCATATCTGGAAAGGTCAACAAGTACCCCACTTCCCAAATCCTCAATTAGTGGGATATTGTTTTTCTTGGAAACATCCTTTAGCTCTGAAGCCTCCACTGCGGAAGTAAAGCCCATTATTCTGTAATTTGAGGTATGAACCTTCATTATTGCTCCAGTATCCTCAGAGATGGAAGCCTCGTAATCCCTTTTATGGGTTTTATTTGTTGTGCCCACCTCTATTAGTTTTGCACCACTTTGGGCCATTACATCCGGAACCCTGAAAGCCCCACCTATTTCTATCAGTTCCCCTCTTGATACAATCACTTCCTTCCCTGACGCCAGGGTGCTCAATACAAGAAGAACCGCTGCTGCATTATTGTTGACCACCATAGCTGATTCGGCACCTGTTATCTCAGCAACCACTTCCTCCAGATGTGAATATCGTGATCCCCGGCTACCCATTTCCAGGTCATATTCAAGATTTGAATAGCCCTTGGCAACCTCCCTTAAATGATCTAGTATTTCAGGATTTACAGGAGATCTTCCCAGATTGGTATGGATTACAACCCCTGTTGCATTGATGACAGGTCTTAGCTTAAAAGAACTCTTCTTGCTTGCCAACCTAACTACTGTTTCTCCCAGCTCTCTTATCATTTCCTTGATTTCTTCATGCTCTTTCCCACCATTGATTGAAGCTCTTATGCTTTCGGTGGCAAGTCGAATTGAATCCACAATGGTCTTTCTTGCTACCTTGTCTTCCAGATTTTTTATAAGCTCATTTTCCAGAAGCTCATCTACCTTGGGTATCATCTTATATAGATTAATATCGCTCATTTCACACCAATCCTTTATTCTACGATCAACTGTTTTTCTTCTTTTGTAATAACTTCTCCAATAATTCCGAAATCAACAGGTGATTTGGAAAGACTGTCCAGCAATGCATCCACATTTTCCCTTGCAACTGATATCAAGAGTCCACCTGATGTCTGTGGATCGAATAGAATATCCCTTAGGTATTCTGGTACAGCTTCATCAATTCTAACCTTGTCACCTATGAATTTTCTATTGTTGTAAGCACCTTCAGGGATCAAGCCCATCTGTGAATAATCCTTTGCTTCTTCAATATAGGGTACCTTGCTGCTGAAAATCCTGATGGTCACACCGCTCCCCTCTGCCATTTCCAGGCTATGACCCAACAGGCCAAAACCAGTTATGTCAGTTACGGAGTGAACATTTTCTGTGGCATCAATGGCATTCTTGCCATGAATGTTCAAGGTGCCCATTGAAAGTATTGCCTTATTCTTGGCATTTTCACTTGCAAGCTCTCCTTTTATTGCAGTTGTGATGATTCCTATCCCCAGAGGTTTAGTCAATACAAGTAAATCTCCAGGTTTCGCTGTATTATTTGCCTTCACCTTTTCAGGATGCACAAATCCTGTAACTGAAAGCCCATACTTAGGCTCATCATCGGATACACTGTGACCTCCCACCAGTATGGCACCGGCTTCAGAGACCTTGTCATGTCCTCCTTTCATTATTTGTGTCAAAACTTCAGGGTCCAAACAATCCGGGAAACAGACGATATTCAATGCCAGCCTAGGTTCTCCACCCATTGCGTAAATATCACTTAGGGAGTTGGCTGCAGCAATCTGACCAAAGGTGTAGGGATCATCCACTACAGGAGTGAAAAAATCCAACGTTTGGATTATTGCCAACTCATCATTTATCCTATAAACTGCGGCATCATCTGATGATTCAATTCCAACCAATAAATTATCATCGTTGGCTTTTGGTAAGTGGCACAGAACCTGTGCCAGGACATCCGGTCCTATTTTAGCCGCTCAGCCAGAGCTTTTTGTCATTTGGGTCAATCTATCTTCCAACTTAAATCCTCCTATCAGTTAACAGTAATAAGATCCTTGATCTGCTCAAATTTTGCATCACCTATTCCAGATACATTCATTATATCCTCAGGCCTCTTAAACTTGTTCTTCTCTCTATATTCTACCACCCTGCCTGCTATGACCTCTCCTATCCCAGGCAGGCTCTCAAGCTCCTGTTGTGAGCAGCTATTTATATCCAACAGTCCGCCACCTCCTGTGGAGGTATTCATTCCCGTTTCAATTGCCACCTCTTCCTGGTAGGATGGTATATATATCTTATCCTCATCAACAAGTTTCTTAGCTAAGTTTATTCTATCCAAATCTGCCTGTTTGGTCAAACCTCCTGCCAGGTCAACTGCATCGACAACCCGGTCACCCTCAATGAGCTGGAATATTCCCGGGTGATACACCTGACCGCTTATGTGGACCATTATTACCTTTGGTCTTATATCTTCATTCTCGCCGTCATCCTCAATAGCTTCAGCTTCATGCAAACTCCTTACATCTGTGATTTCCGGCACCTTTTCCTTCAAAACAATCCTGGCTCCAAGTACTCCCAGGATCAGCACGACTACACTAAGTATAGCTATTTGTTCTCTTTTTGTAAAGAATTCCATATGTCCAATACCTCCAGAAAATAGTATAGTATATTATTATATTCGACTTGTTTTGTGAAATTCCTTCTTTTTTTGAAATTCTAGAGCTTAAATAATCCATCTTTTTCTGGTATAATCTATATAGTCAGGTGGTACTGCAAAATATAGGCGAGGTGGTTTGATTTGAAAAAGATATTGATATTGCTATGTATTGTTTTGATTACTGTTTCAAGCTCGGGAGCTTATGCCCAAGCCCTAGATATAGATGGAGAAGCTGCTATTCTCATTGATTATGACACCGGAGAAATACTTTTTCAAAAGAACAGTCATCTTAAGCTGTACCCTGCAAGCACAACAAAAATGATGACTGCGATACTGGCTGTGGAGAACTCCTCCCTCAATGAGCTGGTTATGGTTGACCAGGAAATAGTGAGTCTTACAAAGGGAAGTCATATCGCCCTTGAACCTGGAGAAGTCCTAACAATGGAACAAATGCTACATGCATTGCTCCTTCCATCTGCTAATGATGCAGCTTTGGCAATAGCAAAGCATGTGGGAGGCTCAATAGAAAACTTCGTATCCATGATGAATCAAAAGGCCAACGAGTTGGGTGCCCTTGATACAAACTTTGTCAATCCAAACGGGCTTCATGACGATAGACACGTATCCTCAGCATATGATTTGGCTCTAATTGGTCGGTATGCAATGAACAGTGAAACTATTAGAAGCATTGTAGATACGGTTACATATGAAATACCACCAACAAATATAAAAACTGAAACAAGATATTTTAAAATCACCAATAAGCTATTGTTCAGCTCAGAGCTCATAGACAAGGACGGAGAACTTGTTCCGGCCCGTTATGAACCTGCCTCTGGTGTAAAGACAGGCTATACCTCCCAAGCTATGAATTGTCTGGTTTCATATGCTGAAAAGAATGACCAGCGGCTTATAGCAGCTGTCCTTAAGGCCGATGGTAACATGGTATATTCAGACAGCCAGAAGCTACTGGACTTTGGCTTTGAAAATTACAGTAATACTGTTATAGCGACTAAAAATGAATTTATTGATAATATAGGTATAACCGATGGAGATGCTCCTTTTATTGCAGGGATCCTGGATAGGGATATAAGTTACCCGGTTTCTGAGACAAATACAAACCTGATTGAAAGTAAAGTCACATTGAATGAAAATCTGAAGGCACCCATAGACAAGGGGCAAATCCTGGGCCAGGTTGAATACCTTGTGGATGGGAAGGTGATTGGAGGAGGAAATGTAATCTCCACAGCTTCGGTTAAGGTTGATCCACTTACCGTAATGCCTGGTAAACTATTGAGCAAGTGGTATCTGTTTGTATTTGGAGCTTATTTTATCATGAGGGTTCTAATACTCCAGAATCGGAAGAAGAGAAGAAGATATTCGAGAAAAAGAAGGCAATCAATGTACAGAGTACCCTATGCACCTAAATAGAATCTAAAAGGCCAGGACAATGTTGTCCTGGCCTTTGTATATCCTACTTTGCTACTGCAACAGCCTCTATTTCTATTACTCCATCTTTGGGAAGTCTCGCCACTTCAACAAGGCTTCTAGCAGGCTTGTGATCAGTGAAAAATTCTGCATAAACCTCGTTAATGGCTCCAAAATTGTCCATATCCTTAACAAATACGGTTACCTTTACAACGGTCTCAAGGGAAGCTCCACCTTGCTCAAGCACAGCTTTGACATTGTTCAAAGCAAGTCTTGTAGCCGCTTGGATATCTTCCTGTACCAGCTGACCTGTTTCTGGATCGATTGGCAGCTGTCCTGATGTATAGACAAAATCTCCCACCCTTATACCCTGTGAATAAGGTCCAACTGCTGCAGGTGCTTTTTCTGTTGCCAATGTGTTGATGTTCATTATTTCTCCTCCTTTGAAATTTTCTCATATTCTGACCACAATCTTTCTAGATTGTAATACTCCCTTTCATCTCTGTGGAACAGGTGAACTATAACATCTTCATAGTCAAGAATAATCCATCTTGCACTACCGTATCCCTCTTTGGTGGTTAATGTATGAAACCCAGCTTCCTCCATTTTATCTTCAACCTCATCAGCTATTGACGTGACCTGATTGGAAGAATTTCCACTGGCTATTACAAAATAATCAGCAATTGTTGTCAACTTACCAACTTCCATTGTTTCGATGTTAAAGCCCTTCTTGTCATCAATTGCCTTCTGGATTATTTCCAGTTTTTTGTTCAACTCAGTCATTATATAATCGACCCCCTTTGGTTTATTTAATTCCTATATCTATCAACAGTTGCTCAGTTTCATTGTGATCGTGAATAAAATATGATAGGCCCTCCATCATTTTTGCACTTCCCGGCAAGGTGTACCCATTTATTTTATCCATATCAAGCCTTAAGCTCTGAACACCGTAAATAACCATTTCAAAAAACGAAATGTTTGTCTCCATATTATTATTGTATATACCTATCATGCCGGGAATTTTAGAGATATTCCCCAACTTTATGCTTTGCCCAAAAAGCTCCTTCATAAACTCCTGCTGTGCTCTCACTCTTCCCAGGTCTGCATCCTTGTAGCCCTTTCTGAACCTTAGATATTGAAGTGCCTTTTCTCCATCAAGTGTCTGTTCCCCTTCCTTCAAGTCAATATGAAGTGGCGGATCTGCCACTGGATCTGAATATTTCATGTCCATCGGCACATGAATATCCACCCCTCCTACAAGGTCAACAAACTCCTTTACAAGCTGATAATCAGCTAAAACATAGTGATCCAGCTCTATGCCCAGCAGATTCCTTACGGTGCTTAAGGTAAGCTCCGGTCCTCCGTATGCGAATGAATGATTAATCTTTTCAGGACTCTTTCTGCCTTCAATAGGTGCCCTGGTGTCTCTTGGAATTGATATTATGTTTATTTCTCCTGAAGAGGTGTTCATATCCACAAGCATAATCGTATCTGACCTGACACTGGAAACCTCACTGTAATCACTTGAGTCTATGCCAAGAAGAAGGAATCTTTCATGATTCTCCTTTGAACCCATGAAGCCTCCGGCTAAAAACAGCAAGGAGAGAAAAATCAAAAATGATACCACAAACACTCTAATAAACACACTATTATTTTTACGCTTTTTCATTTATATTCTCCCCTAAACGCTTTCCAAGGAGAAAGTTTCTCGCATGTACAGTGTTCACATGGATAATGCTCTTCTTCTTTAAAAGGTATGATATGGTACTGTCCAAAGCCATAAAAATAGCTTCATCCAAGTCCTCCAAAGCCTTGGCTCTTATGATCTGGATCCCTTCAAACTCTCTTCCAGGCTCTATGAAATCCGCCAAGAAAACTATCTTTTCAACAGTTGTCATGTTCTCTCTTCCTGTTGTGTGATATGTAATTGCGTTTAGGATTTCCTGATCTCCAATATTGAAGTATTCCTTAACCATTCTGGCTCCCAATGGGCCATGAATAAGCTCTGTGCTTGTGATTGTAACATCGTCAAGCTTAAGGCCGTATTCTTTAGCCAGTCTTAGAGACTCTTCCAGAGTCAGGTTCTTCGCAAAATCATGCAAAAGGGCTGCAATTTTCACCTTGTCCTCCGGTGCCTTGTGCCTTTTGGCCAAGCTAAGGGCCTCTTCAACTACACTAAGAGTATGGTTCAGTCTTTCCTCTCCAATTCTATCTTTTAAAACCTCAATTATTCTATCCATTTCATTCCCCTTTGTATAAGGATTCCCTTTTGATCTCTTCAATAAGGATATCCGGAATCATATACTTTACTGATTGGCCCTTATTTATCCTATCTCTGATTTGGGTTGATGATATCTCAACCTCCGGACCTTTACTCCTATTGATTTTAAAACCATAACCATTCCTCAGACTCCATAGTTTTTCCTCAATTTCTTCCTCGGAGTGGGTGCCACGGCCATACATTATAAAATCAATCTCTTTGGCAATTTCCTTGAAATTTTTCCATGTTTCAAGCTCGAACAAGGTGTCTGTTCCAATTATAAAGTAGAGCTTCTCATATGGATATTCTATACTCATCTGCCTTATTGTGTCAATTGTGTAGGAATACCCTTCCCTTCTAAACTCAATATCACTCATCTGAAAATATGGATTATCCTCAATCGCCAGTTCCACAAGTCGCATTCTATAGCTAGCATCAATAACATCCCCACCAATTTTGTGTGGTGGATTGGCGGATGGTATATAAATCACTTTATCAAGATCCCACTCATCCCGAATGTATTCCCCTACAAGCAGATGACCCATATGAATTGGGTTAAAGGTTCCACCAATTAATCCAATTGCCATTATATCCCTCCTTCTCCCAGATGACATAGGACTTCAGAAATATCTGAAGCCCACTATCCCTAGGGAAGCACGATTGTTTTGTTGTCCTTTGATTCCCTGTAGATTACAAATCTTCTTCCAATACTTTGTACAAATTCTGCATTAAGTGTCTCGACAAGCTCCACCGCTACATCAGTGGGGTCAAGAACACTGTTTTTCAATACGCTTACTTTTACAATCTCTCTTGCAGTCAGAGCATCATCCACCTGCTTGACAAAATTCTCTGTCAAACCATTCTTTCCCAGCTGAAATATTGGGTCTAGATTATGTGCAATGCTCTTTAAATAACTTCTCTGTTTTCCTGTTAACACTTTTTCACTTCCTCTTCTATTCAAAAAATTCAAATTCGTAATCACAGATGAATACTGAATCTCCCTCGGTTATCCCCAGTTCCTTCAGCCTGTCAATGACACCTTTCTTTCTTAGCATCTCCTGAAAATATCTCAGGGAATCAGAATCATCCATATATGTGGATCCCAGGAGTCTTTCCATGAAATCTCCCTCTACAATGAATCTTTCATCCTCTTTTCGGACAATTATTTCATCACGTCTGGGAGCAATGGCTTCCACATATTCTTCATCATAAGTTTCGTAAGATGTCTCAGTATTCTCCAGAAGATTCCAAATTGCATAAACCAATTCCTGAATTCCTTCCTTGGTCGCTGCTGAAACCTCGAGAACCTGATGCCCCTTGGGTATGAATTCTTCCTTTATTCTATCAATCCATTCATTGGATGAGGGCAGGTCAATCTTGTTTGCAACTATTATCTGAGGCTTGTCCCTCAGCTTCTCATTATATTGAAACAGCTCTTCATTGATCTTGTGGAAATCATCAATGGGATTTCTTCCTTCGCTACCGGATGAATCCAGTACATGGACCAGCACCCTGGTTCTTTCAATATGTCTCAGGAAATCATGCCCAAGACCTGCTCCCTGTGAAGCGCCTTCGATAAGTCCAGGTATATCAGCAATTACAAAGCTTTTTTCTTCCCCTACCCTTACCACTCCAAGATTTGGTTTTAGTGTAGTAAAATGATAATTTGCTATCTTTGGCTTTGCTGCTGATATTGTTGATAATATTGTTGATTTCCCAACATTTGGAAACCCTATCAAGCCGACATCAGCCAAAAGTTTCAGCTCCAGAACGATTTTTCTTTCCTGCCCCTTAGTCCCTGCCTCAGCAAAACCAGGTGCCTGGCGGGTAGCTGTGGCAAATTTTGCATTTCCACGTCCACCTTTACCGCCTTTGGCAATCACAAATTCCTGACCAGGCTCCTTCAGGTCAACTATAACCTTACCAGTCTCCTCATCCTTTATCAGTGTACCTACCGGCACCTTAAGGTAAGTGTCTGAACCATCCTTGCCAAATTGCTTTTTTGCCCTGCCGTCTTCACCGTTTTCTCCTACGTAGGACCGTTTATATCTAAAGTCCATTAACGTTCTTATTCCTTCATCCGCATAGAGTATTATGGAACCACCTTTTCCCCCATCTCCACCATAGGGGCCTCCAGATGGCTCATACTTTTCCCTTCTCCATGCAACTATACCATTTCCGCCTTTTCCTGCCTTAACAGATATTTTTGCAACATCAATAAACATTACCATCATCCTCATTTACATTATTTATACATTCTGGGTCTTAGCCATCTATTATTTGTTACCCCAAAAAGCACCTTTAACACTGTTCTTGGGAAACATCAGCTCCAATACAAAAAAATTAAAGCTTACCAGACGGTAAGCTTAAAATTTACGCTAATTCTTCTCGAGGATAGACGCTAACTTGTTTCTTGTCGCGACCTTTTCTTTCATATTTAACAACACCATCAACTGTGGCAAATAATGTATCATCCCCACCTATTTGTACGTTGTTACCTGGATGGATTTTAGTTCCTCTTTGTCTTACCAAGATATTTCCTGCCAATACAAACTGTCCATCTCCTCTTTTGACACCAAGTCTCTTAGACTCACTGTCTCTACCGTTCTTTGAACTACCTACTCCTTTTTTAGAAGCAAACAATTGTAAATTCAATTTAAACACGAGTTCCACCTCCCCTATATTCAAGAGTGATATATTTAGGGTAACTTTCTATCATTGATTTGATTCCGACCTCGTAGGTCCTTAATATCACCTGGACATCGGATAAATTACCGTTTCCCATTTCTGTATCCATATTCACCTTCATATAGCCCATATTATCGTCAACCTTGTAGTCAAGGCTTGCTTCATCTATGCCGGCTACTTCTACAATGGCTCTAAGAGCCGTGTAACCCAAAACCGATGCAGCCGCACATACAATATCTTCTCCATATGGTCCATATTCCGCGTGTCCTGACATCTCAAAGGATACCATGTTCCCTGTTTTGTCAGTTTCAATTATTACCTTGATCATAATTAACCTACAATCTTGTCAATTTGAACCTTAGTAAATGGTTGTCTATGTCCTTGCTTCTTTCTGATGTTCTTTTTAGCCTTATACTTGAACACCACAATTTTCTTTGCCTTGCCTTGAGCAAGAACCGTTCCTTCAACCTTAGCTCCTTCTACGAATGGCTTTCCAGGAGTCACTCCTGAATCAGTTGACATTAAAAGAACTTTGTCAAAATTAACAGCGTCGCCTTCTTCAGCGTTTAGCTTCTCAACGAAAACTACATCGCCTTCCTGAACTTTATATTGCTTACCGCCTGTTTCAATAATTGCGTACATTTACTGCACCTCCTCTTACCTAGTCTCGCCAATATCAGGTGACTATGCTTAAAACCCATATTGAGCGGCTCTACACCTAAGATAGTTTAACAAAATAAACCGCTATTGTCAAGCTTCATTTTTCCTAATTCGGCCTCTTCCATTGCAGGTCGGGCATACTATTGTTGTCTCCTTGTCAAGTGTAGGCCTGTTTCTCTTTCTGACAACCTCCACAAGATTCAGCTTGGTCATTCCCACCACATAGGGCTTATTCTTGTCTTTTCTGAATTCCTTATCCAGCTTTCCAAGTACTATGTCTATGTTATCCTGGCTTTTCATGTCGATAAAATCTACAATAATTATGCCTCCAATATCCCTTAGCCTGACCTGCCTTGCGATTTCCACAGCAGCTTCGATATTGGTCCTTACGATTGTGTCACTTAAAGTAAGGCTTCCCACATATTTCCCGGTGTTCACATCTATAGCTGTAAGGGCTTCAGTCTCGTCAATGACAATATACCCCCCACTTTTAAGCTGAACCTTCCTTGAAAGAGCCTCCTTCATATCCATTTGTATGCTCATATGGTAATCCATATTGTATTGCTGGTCAAACTTCAATCTATCCTTTAGATTGTAGTCACTTAACTTTGTGGTTGATTTGAGATAATCATAAATCTCCTTGCTGTTGGTAACAACATCAGTCTTGGATTCATCATAATAATCCCTTAGTATCTGGAGAACCAGGACTGGTTCGCTGTAAATCAGTTTTGGTGTAGGAAGATAGTTTCTCTCTCCTTCTATCTTCTCGAAAATTCTAACCAGCTCCTTGTATTCCTCCTGTAGAAGTTCCGAAGCCACACCCTGGGAAACGGTTCTAAAAATCATTCCCATATTGTCCCTTTCCAGATCCTTACCCAGATGCTTTAGTCTCTCAATCTCTTCCTGGTCTCTGATTTTTTTTGATATGTTAACCCTGTTTGAATAAGGAGTGAGAACCATATATCTTCCAGGTATTGAAATATGTGTCGTTACTTTTGGTCCCTTGTTTCCCAAAGGCTCCTTCACAACCTGAACCATGATATCCTCACCATGTTTCAAGACCTGGTCTATGGTCAATCTATCCCTTGAGTACATCATCTCTCTGCCGAGTGCATCCTTTATGTTCAGATAGGCATTCCTCTCCTCACCTATGTCAACAAAGGCAGCTTCCATTCCTTGAAGAATATTCACCACCCTACCTCTGTAGACATTCCCAAGAAGCCTGTGCCTGCCGGTGTCTTCCTTGTAGTATTCAACAAGTCTGCCATCCTCTACAATACATATTCTATTGATCCCATCCCGTGAATCGATGTATATTGTGTTCATTGGCTGCACCCCTATGCAAGTTCCTTGATTTCCCCATCCTCATCTGCAAAAACATCAAGACGTTTTATCATAACCATGTCCAGGTCAATGCTTAGTTCAAGCTCCCTCTCCATGGCTTCAACAAGCTCAATTGGCTTCAGGTTGCCTGACTCTCCAGATTTCAGGAGAGCACTTAACACGTGAAAACCCTCACTGTCCTTGCCCTTGTATGTTATATTTCCAATGAGGGGTTTAATGTCAAGTTGTCTTTCAACCTTCTTTTTGCCCTTCTTTTTCTTCTTTGTAATATTAACCTGTGAAAGTCTGTTCCAGCGTGTCAGAGCTCCCTCAAAGTAAATATCTTCATCCAATTTCTCAGACACGAATCTTATCTCGTAGTGGGACCATGCTATGATTGAGGTCAGAGATGCTCTCCTTTCAACTGTTTTACATCCTATAATCTGAATTCCCTCAGGCAAAGCATTATTCATCCTTTCAATGAAGGTTTCCGGATTCATCCTTTCAGCAAGCTCCACATCCATGTATTCTGCCATGCTTTCAGTACCCAAAGGCAGAGGATTCCCAATTGAAAATTTTGGATGAGGGTTAAAGCCCTCTGAAAACTTTATTGGTATTCCAGCCTTTGAAAATGTTCTGGTAAACAATCTTACCATGTCCAAATGAGAAAGATACTTCAAATATCCAACCTTGGTAAATCTAGTTCTTAAAATCAATTGAATACCCCCCACATTGCACAATCCTTTATCCCGCATCCAGTACAGCCCAATCTGCAATCCCTTGTGGTTTCACCCTTTATGGCCTTGGTGTATTCATTCTGGAGATACTTCTTGCTTGGTCCTGGGTTTATGAAATCCCATGGTAGATTCTCTGAAAAGTCTCTGCTGCGATTGGCATAGAAGCTCCCGTCCATTCCAAGCTCACTCATGGCTTCCAACCAGGTTTCATACTTGAAATGCTCAGACCATCCATCAAATCTGCAGCCCTTCTCCCAAGCTCTGTAAAGCAAGCTGCTTACCCTTCGGTCCCCTCTTGCAACTATTGCTTCCATATAGCTGACTCTTGGATCATGGTAGTTAAAGGTTACCTTCTTATCCTTTATACTTCCCTTTACAAAATTAATTTTATCGTTGAACTCCTCTATTGTATCCTGCCCATGCCATTGGAAAGGAGTAAAAGGCTTTGGAACAAAGCAGGACGCACTCGCTGTCACTTGAAAATTACCCTTTCGCTCTTCAGGTGGTCTGTTGAAAAACAGGTCCTTCACTAGATATGACAGCTCCTTTATGCCCATTACATCCTCATCTGTTTCAGTTGGGAGCCCGATCATGAAATACAGCTTGATTCTTGACCAGCCTTCCTTGAATGCATAGCTGACAGCATTTACAAGGTCATCCTCATCAACGCCCTTATTGATAACATCTCTCAACCTCTGGCTTCCCGCTTCCGGGGCAAAGGTCAGGCCTGTTTTCCTAACCTTCTCGATTTCCTTCAAAATATCTATGCTTACAGAATCCAACCTTAATGAGGGTAGGGATACACCAACCTTTCTATCCTCGAATCTTTCCATAAGACTTGATATCAGCAGGTGAAGCTGCGAGTAATCACAGGAGCTCAGGGATGAAAGTGATATGTTTTCATATCCTGTGGAATCTACAAGCTTTTCTGCCAGCTCCATTAGCCTATCTACAGATTTTTCTCTTATAGGTCTATAAATCATTCCCGCCTGACAGAATCTGCATCCATGGGTGCAGCCCCTAAATAGCTCCATGGAGATTCTGTCGTGTACCGTCTCCATATACGGTACTATCATCTTCTCGGGAGAAAACATGCTGTCCAGGTCTCTGATCATTCTCTTGTCAATGACTTCCGGTATTCCTGAAATCATTGGAAATCTATCCTTGATGGTTCCATCGTCATTATAGTTTACATCGTATAAGGATGGTACATATATACCCTCCATTGTAGCCTGCACTTCCTCAAGGAATTTTCTCTTGTTGTAGCCGTTTTTTTTGTGCTTGTCATATATTTTCATCAGTTCCAGTGTAACCTCTTCCCCTTCACCAATGACAAAAAGGTCCATAAATTCCCACAATGGTTCAGGATTATATGCACAAGGACCACCGGCAATAACCAATGGAAAATCCTCGCCTCTTTCCCTGGAATGGATGGGTATTCCTGCCAGGTCCAGGATGTTCAATATATTGGTATAGCTCATTTCATACTGTAATGTGAATCCCAAGAAGTCAAAGTCCTTAACTTCCTCCTTGGAATCGATTGTAAATAGGGGAATTGACTCCTTTCTCATCTGCTCCTCCATGTCAACCCAGGGTGCGAAAACCCTCTCACAGGAGTATCTTGGTTCGTTGTTTATGAGGTTATACAGTATGTGCATCCCAAGATGTGACATACCCACCTCGTAAACGTCCGGGAATGAGAAAGCAAAGCGAACATCAACCTCATCAGGGTTTTTTTGTACCATATTCTGCTCCATTCCGATATATCTGGAAGGCTTCTCAACCTTCATTAAAATTTTATCCAATTTATATTTATTTATCATTCCATTCACCTTTCAATTGTTTTGCTTGTCCCTATGACAACATTACACACAGGAAAAGAAAAGCTCTAACCAAGGTTAGAGCAATCACTTCTTCTTGTCTTTTACATTAACAATGGGGATATTGGCAACCAGTGCTGATACAGGAGATTTGTTGCCTTCTTTCTTCATCTTAGTCATCTTGATTTCAATTTCTGACTCATCTATTTCTGCGTATTGAGAAATCACCTTGACAATATCACCCTTAATCATTTCAAGAAATCTAGGAGACAGGTCGGAGCGATCATGAACCAATACCAACTTCAGTCTTTCTTTTGCAACATTCTTGCTGTTTTCCTTTTTTCTAGTAAACATTTTGAAAAAATCCAAACCGTTCGCCTCCTTTACTTGCCAAATATAAGTTTAAGAACCTTGCTGAACTTACTTTCATCATTTTCTTCCAGATTCAGTAACTCCACTTCCTCACCAGTGATTCTCCTTACAATATTCCTGTAAGCCTTTCCTGCCAAGGCCTTTTCATCCATAACAACAGGCTCACCTTTATTTGTAGAGATTACAATTGATTCGTCATCAGGAACTATTCCAATAAGGTCAATTGCAAGGATATCGATAATATCATCAATATTCATCATATCCCCTCTTTTGACCATATCAGGTCTTATACGATTGATTATTAGCTGAGGGTCATGAAGTTCATTGGCTTCTAGAATTCCAATTACCCTGTCCGCATCCCTTACAGCTGAAATTTCAGGTGTGGTAACAATTATTCCACGGTCTGCTCCAGCGATTGAATACTGGAATCCCTGTTCAATACCTGCGGGTGAGTCAATTATTATATAATCATGGCTCTTCTTAAGTTCATTAACAAGTTCAACCATCTGCTCAGGCTTCACTGCTGTCTTATCCTTTGTCTGTGCAGCTGGCAATAAGTAAAGTTTCTCATGTCTCTTGTCCTTTATCAGTGCCTGCTTAAGTTTGCAGTTTTTTTCAACTACGTCAACTATATCATAAACTATCCTGTTCTCAAGACCCATTACCACATCAAGATTTCTAAGTCCAATATCCGCATCAAGAACTACAACCGAATATCCCAGTTTTGCCAACCCGGTCCCGATATTTGCACTTGTGGTTGTCTTGCCAACACCACCTTTACCGGATGTAATAACAATAGCTGTTCCCATTTTCTCTTTAGCCATTTATGTTCCTCCCTTTTATTTATTAGGTAAATAAGGCTCGATTACAACTGCTCCATCAACCACTTTTGCAATTTCAGGATATTTGTACTGTATATCATCCTCAGGTGGTCTTACTATATAGTCTGCTATTCTAAGCTGTGTGGGCAACAGACTATATGCCGCCACAACTGCATATCTATTTCCTCCAACTCCTGCCTGTGCAACACCTCTCAGGGACCCAAGCACTACAATGTTTCCCTTTGCCTTCAACAGTGCTCCCGGATTAACATCACCTATAACAACAATATTTCCGTTATAGGACACCTCCTGGCCAGACCTTAGTGTCCCGTGTACAAACTTGGTCATGCCCTCCTGCACAACCTCAGATTCAGACACAATCACGTCTTTATTGGGCTCATAATTGGCAGAAACCATTTCTTCTGGTAATTTTTCAATTTGAATTTCAAAATCATATTTATACTTTAGAAGCAGCAATATTTCAGCCCTATTTTCCTCTGAGAGCTCATCTCCCCTCACACCCAGGAATCTGCTACCCTTAAAGAAATTTGAAGCCGTCTTCATCTTGCTTTCAAGCTCGGTTTTAATCACCTCAAGGTCGTTTCCTTCCACATTAAGGTAAATGCCATCAGCTACACCCTTTATTGAAACAACATCTTTTTTCATGTGCTACCTCCAAATAAATGCCTTATTCTAATTCTACTAGTTTATGGTATAAAAATCCAGAGTTTTAGGTTTTTATTTTACATCAATCAAATGTAATGGAGTTTTCAATTGGTAAAGTGTCTATTTGCTCAACATCGTTTAATCCAAGATATTCAGCGATTATTTCCCTTACCATTGGTGCTGCATAACCTCCTGACCCTCCCTGGAACAGCACTGCAGCCACAGCTATCTCAGGATCATCATATGGAGCGAAACCAACAAACCACGCGAAATCATCAAATGTATCACCAGTTGATGGATTGATGCCACTTCTCTCTGCAGTTCCTGTCTTAACCCCCACCTGTACGGGAAAGTTCTGGAATATCCTTCTTGCAGTTCCATCATCTGCAACCATTTCCATTCCCACCTTCACATGCTCCAAATTTTCATAATCATTCAGTTCGATCCGCTCTCTCTGGGGTTGATGCTCATAAAGTATCGATACATTATTGTAGTTTCGAATACTGTCTATAAGTGTAACCTTGTTGAGATAACCACCATTGGCTATAGTGGAGATATAATTAGCCATTTGAATTGGAGTGTATGCGCTTTGACCTTGACCTATTGTCACATTGAGGGTATCTGAAATATTCCATCCTGCCTGGTTAAGGTAGGTATACTTAATCTTGTCGGCCAAACCTTCTCGTTCTCCGGGTAGCCTCATCTCGGGTTCTATTCCCATATCATAAAGCCTTCTCACAACTTCAGCCCTAGACAATGTTTCTTCAAGCTCCGTCCAGCTTATTATCTCATCTATGGCATCATTAACTTCCTCGTCACTAAATTCCCTCTCTTCCATCAGATAACCTTCAATGATTCTTTGAAGCATTTGCTTCAAAAGATATTTTGTAGTGATGATTTTCCGTTGTGGGTCAGGGACTCCACCTGATACTTCCGTTGGTATGTTTATCTCTATTCCTGTCTTGTCATTCAGACCTAGCTTTTTGGACATATCTACAATGTCCTCTATTTCTATTTTTACTCCAATGTCCTGTCCGGTTCTTTGGTTTCTACCAAGAGCCAAAGTATAGAAGTAGTAGTTACAGGAATCCCTCAATGCTTCATAGAAGTTCTCATATCCATGTGTTCCCCCAGTATTGGTATATATTAGACAATGGAATCTCTTGTCACCAACGGTCACATAACCCATGTCTCTAATCCTTAGAAGTGGATTTAAGCCCTTTTCCAGAGCTGTAAGACCTGTCACCATCTTGAACGTGGAACCTGGCTGTACGGCTGTCTGAGTAGCTATGTTGTATAGAGGTCTTGCGGCCAATGGGTTGTCTGAGTCCTCAGGAAACAAGCTCAACCAATCTGTGTTGTTTATACCAGTTGAGAAAAGATTGGGGTCATAGGACGGGTAGCTTACCATGGCAAGAGTTTCTCCGGTTTTTACATCCAGTACAACTACAGCACCTGAATTTGCATTGATGTAAGGCCGCCCCTTTCGACGATGCGTCCCAAATGTAAAGTCTCCCCAATCACTCCTAAAGGTCCCACCTTTGCTTAGCTGCTCCAATGTGTGTTCCATTGCCTCCTCTGCTGTTTTTTGCAGTTTGAGGTCTATTGATAGGTAAATATTATCTCCAGGTACAGGGATTATCTCCTCAATTACATTTGTCGTATTCCCAATAACGTCTACCTCTACCTTTTTAACACCGCTCTGACCGTTTAACTGAAGCTGAAAGCTCTCTTCTATTCCTGTCTTCCCTATTAGAGTACCAGGAGAGTAGCCTTCCTCCCTGATATATTTTTCAATTTCGAAGGGCTGACTGATTTTACCGATGTACCCTAGTATGTGAGAAGCCGTTGTACCTTCGGGGTAGATCCTAACGGGTTCAATTGATACATTTATACCTGGTACCCCAGAAAGACCTTCTTCAATTTTAGCTACGGTTTCATCCTTGATTCCATATGCAATATTGATAGGCTGATATGCCAGGTATCCTTGGATATTCAACTGATTAATCAATCCAAGCAATGACCTTGACTCATATGGGGAAATATTTTCATCGATGCTGTAGATTTCTCTCACAGCTTCAAATGCTTCCTTAAGAGGTGTTCCCTTTTCAATTCTATTTGCCTCATACCAGTTGTTCATATTATTGATATGCACGTACTCAATTTCACCTGCAACGGAAATTCTTGGATTAACTCCGCTGTTTATCAAGTGGGACTGAGCCTGATATCTTATTCTCTCATCCTTTATGAACAGATGTAGGATATTCTTGTCTTTGGCTGTCTCTATAAGGTGTTCCAGTGGATCCTGATCAGATATTCCAGTTGTATCCGCAAAACTGTATAAAAGATCTGTACCGTTGTCACCTATGCTAATCTGCACAGGAGAGCTGACTCCATTATCCTCAAGGACCTCAATGAGAATCTCTCCCGGAATCAGATACTCATTTGTCTCATCATCCAAAAGTATAGCTCTGCTTAAAAAGGAATACATTCCAACTTCATTAAATAGATTTATGAAATCCTCTTCACCTGATGTTTTCATTGTAATAAATGGATATTCAGCCATCAGACCCGTCTTTTGAAGAACATAGTCCTCATAATATGTCAGAGCATATTCATCTATTTTAATATCTTCCTGAAGACTGTATCTTTGAAGCAGCTCATAGGCCAACAGTCTCGCCACGGGATGGTCAACAATTTTTCTTGTGTTCACCTTGTCATCACTGAGCATTTCAGCAATCCTAACCACATCCTCCGGAGATTCTCCATCCAAAGAATATATGTCTGGATTCTTGTCGCTTAGGACATCCTGAGCCCTTTTGAAAATTGTAACGCCAAAATGATCATTGTAGGGCTTGCTATACTCCATTGTCAGAAACTCATTCAGCAGACTATTCTCAAGTAGAATTTTAACGAGCTTATCCATTGGACTATCCTCGTTGCTCAAATAAGAATCTATTGAGCTGTACTTAATGTAATTCAATTCCACAGGATAATCATTTACATACTCTGCCCCATCGGTTTCAAGAAGCCTTACAAGCTGCAACAGGCTTTCATTTCTTATGGAGCGATCTCCAATATTCAATTCATCCTTCAACAGCTGTACAGTAAAGGTAGGTACATTCCCAGCCAAAAGTCTTCCATGCCTGTCACGGATTTCACCTCTTGGTGCAGTGGTATATATCTCCTTCACTCTCTTGTTGTCTGACAGGTCTCTGTAATAGTCCCCCTGTGCAATTGTCAGTGTAGCCAGCCTAAATACAAGCATGGTGACAATAAGCACAAGAATATATATCATTAAGCTGTACCTGTTGAAAAGTTTCTCTCTAAGTTTCATACCGCTCTACCTCCTGCCAAATTTTAAGTTTGGCTGTATGAATATCCTTTGAACAATCATAAATAACAATACAGCAATAATCCCATTATATACTACTTCCAGTGAAAATACGCTCTTTACAGCATCAACAAAGTTTATATCCCTTGATAGAAAAAACTGAAACAAGGAGAACATGAAATTGTAGAATATGGTAGACAATGCTGTGAATATGAAATGATTTATTCCGGACTCCCTGGTTAAACTTTCATATGCAAAACCAACCAAGTAGCCTATAAAGAATAGAATGAATGCATTTACCCCAATGGTGATTGAAAAGAGCACATCCTGCAATAGCCCGACAATAAGTCCAAAGGCGGACCCATATACCCGCCCTTTTTTTAATGCTATCATTACCACCAGGACTATGGCAGTATTTGGAACAACACCAAAAACTCCGATATATGGTATCAGAGTGGCCTGTAGTATGATATTAATTATTATTGACATGGTAATAAGTAGAATGGTCAATTAAATCCCTCATTCAATTTACTATAACAAATACATTGTAAAGCTTCTTAAAATCCACAGCTGGCTGAACCACAATGGTTTTTGTCAGCTCTTCCTGACTTGTCTTTATTTCAGTAACCTCTCCTATATAAACATCCGCATTGTAAACCCCGCCAAGTCCGGAAGAATATAGTTTATCTCCAACTATAACATCCGCTTCGAAATTAAAAAGATACCCTTGAAGGAGACTATCCACGCTTCCCGAGAGAACCCCTCCATCCTGGGTTCTGATTATCTTGAAGGATACGCTGCTTAGCTCGTCAATAACAGTGGTTACCTTTGCCCAGTTGTCTCCAACATCCACGACTCTTCCGACCAATCCTTCCTGGTACAGCTCCTGTTCCACCTCTACGCCCTGTACAACTGTTGCGCCTTTAATTATTCCGTCATCTGAACCAAGATTAATGGTGAACCTGTCAAACCAATTCCCAGGTTCCTTGCCAACAACCTTGCCTTTTATCAAGTTCAATTCAGTTGATTTTTCAAGCTCCAATTCATTTTTCAAATAATCCGTCTTCCCAATTATGTTGAGTAGATCTCTGTTCTCCGATTGGAGCTTCTTAATTTCATCCTTAAGCAATTCATTCTCTTCCCTAGCCTGAAATGTATCTCCAATGGAAGAAAAAAAACCGGCTATTCCTTCCCTTGCAGAGTTTACTCCACTCGTCAATGGAGACAGAATATTACCGGTTAATCTTTCAATCCCCGACAGTGAAACTCTCTCTTTACTTGTTTGACCTATTACAATAAGCAGAATGATAGCGATTGATATCACTATCATTCTTTCCTTGTATTTTCTTAGGAAATGCATGGAATCACTACCTTAATCTATTATTTCTCGTTGATGTTCTCTTCAATATTTCGATACTATCCAGTGCTTTCCCGGTTCCATTGGCAACACAGTCCAGCGGTTCATCAGCAACAAATACAGGAATACCTGTTTCCTTTGTTATCAATGAATCCAGCCCGTTGAGCATTGCTCCTCCTCCGGTAAGCACAATTCCATACTCCATAACGTCTGATGACAGCTCCGGTGGGGTCTTTTCCAGTGTAGACTTGATTGAGTCAATTATATTATTCACAGGCTCTCTTAAGGCCTCATAAATTTCCTTGGATGATATTTCCAATGTCTTAGGTAACCCACTTACCAGGTCCCTTCCCCTTATCTCCATTGTCCCCAATTCAGGGTCATTTATTGCAGAGCCTATACCTATTTTTACCTCTTCAGCAGTTCTTTCACCAATCATCAAACTATATTCCTTCTTAACATAGTTCACAATGTAGGTATCCAGCTCATCTCCACCAACTCTTATGGATTTGCTGGTAACTATTCCGCCCAGAGATATTACAGCTACCTCGGTGGTACCTCCACCGATATCTACAACCATGCTTCCTGTTGCATCGTGAACAGGCAAGCCAGCACCAATTGCTGCAGCCATTGGTTCTTCTATAAGGTATGCTTCCTTAGCACCTGCCTGAATTGTAGCCTCTTCAACAGCTCTCTTCTCAACCTCGGTTACACCACTTGGAACACAGACAACAACTCTCGGTTGAAATACTGATTTTCTTTGAGTAGCTTTTTTTATGAAATACTTTAGCATTTCCTGTGTTATGTCAAAGTCTGCTATTACACCATCCTTCAATGGTCTAATCGCTACTATGTTCCCAGGAGTCCTACCGATCATTTTCTTAGCATCCTCACCAACAGCCAGAACATTTTTGGTGTTTCTATCAATTGCAACAACTGATGGCTCCCTTAAGATTATACCTTTTCCTTTAATATAGACCAGTGTATTCGCAGTTCCTAAATCTATTCCCATATCCTTTGTCAAACCTTTAAATAATACCATTTTACTCCTCCATAATTACATAAAATTTTTCTCTTTCATACTAAGAAAGATATCATTGCCGATTATTATGTGGTCCAGGACCTTAATCCCAATGATATTTCCAGCTTCAATGAGTCTCTTGGTTATGTTAATATCCTCATTGCTTGGATTCACATCACCGCTAGGGTGATTATGTAGAAGAATTACCGAATTTGCATTCTTCTTTATTGCAGCGTTGAAAACATCTCTTGGATGCACAATTGATGCATTTAATGTTCCAATTGAGATATTCTCTATGCTAATAATCTGATTTTTTGTATCAAGAATTGCTATGTTGAAATGTTCCTTCTGAAGCAGCTTCATATCCTCCATAACCAGATTCGCCACCACATCAGGTGAAGTTACCCTTATCTTATCATAAGGATTCAATCTTTTCATCCTTTTACCCAGCTCAATAGCCGCCATTATCTGTGCAGCCTTGCAATTTCCAATCCCCTTTATGTCTGTCAGGTCACCTATTGATGCATCAGCAAGAAATGCAACTCCTCTACTGTCCATTGAAAGGACTCTTCTGGAAACCTCAATAGCAGTTTCACTGCCTGTCCCGGTCCTGATGATGACAGCCAGTAACTCACTGTTTGAAAGTGCTCCCGGCCCCATTGCCAAAAGCTTTTCCCTAGGCCTTTCGCTTAAAGGAAGATCCTTTATTGTGTACCCTCTAACATCTGTCCTGACCATCTCCATAACTAAGCATCACCCTTATTGTAAATTTTAATGAAAAAAAACTACATAAAGATTTTAAAAGCTGGTGCTGAAGAATTTCTTAAGGCTGTGATTCAGCTTTGAGATGGGAAGACCCATTACATTGAAATAGCACCCTTCAATTTTTTCCACAAGAAGGGCCCCTTTCCCCTGAATTCCATATGCTCCAGCCTTGTCGTCACATTCTCCTGTTGAAATATAATCGCTGATCTCCTGATCGCTCAGTGATCTGAAATAAACATTGGTTGTTTCATAATCCACTACTCTTTCTGTGCCTTCTGCATCTATAATTGAGAATCCTGTAATTACTCGATGACATTTTCCGCTTAGTCTCCTGAGCATTGAAAAAGCCTCTTCTTCATCCAAAGGCTTACCTAGAATCTCATCATCAAGAACAACTACCGTATCTGCTCCAATCACCAAGCCCTCTCCGATCCTTAGTGCAACTTCCATAGCCTTTTGGAAGGAAAGACTCATTGTGATTTCTTCTGGAGTATGGTTGTTGGATATTCTCTCGTCTATGTCGCTTGCTATTATTTCTGGTTTAATTCCGCACTGTTCCAGAAGTTCCTTACGTCTGGGTGATGCAGATGCCAAAACTATCTTTCTCATATTGTCTCCTGTCTTGAAAATAGTACGCGGAAATTCTTTTTGAGATTCTCCACAATATAAGTTGAGGACAATCCTACGAAATATCCTGAGAAAAGGCTGACCAGCAGCAAAAATGGTAAGTATGAATAGATTCTTGTGTTGCTGAGCATCATAACCGCGACGGAAACCTGAGCAAAATTATGTGCCGCTGCACCTATTATGCTTACCCCTATTAAACTGAACACCTTGGAAAAATACTTGTAGGCCATATGCATTAGAATGCAACTCAATATCGCCCCTGAGATGCTGTATATAAAACTTGATACACTTCCCGTTACCAACATCAGAACTGTACTTTTAAGCATTCCGACCTTTATGCCATCCTTGAATCCAAAAACAACCAGTGTGACTAGAACCACCATATTTGATAGCCCCAATCTTGCTCCCGGCATGGCTATTGGCAATGGTATAGCTGATTCTATCACACTGAGGGCAAGACCCACTGAAACGAGAAGGGATATGAATATCATCTTATTTGTTTTTCTCATGTCTACCCCACTCTAATAATTCATTATATCAATATCATCTTCCCCTGATTCTCCTTTAACCTCTATAACCAACTTGTTTGGAAGGCAGACAATAGTCTCTCCGATTCTGGAAACATAGCCTTGATGTACACATATTTGATCAGGGCAATCGGCTTCAGCAAGCCTCACCTGTCTGTCTCCAATTTCAATAAGACTGTAGCCGAACTCGGATTCCACAGGTATTGTATGACCAACCAATTGTTCATCATACAAAATCTTTTTCACTTCCTGACCATTTACCTGTACACTTACATATCTTTCCTGATCTGACAAAGCATACCGGTTGATGTAAGCAAAGGAAAGAAAGCTCAGCATAACTATAAACAGTATTAAAAACTTATCGCCTTTAGTCAATTGAATCATCCTTTATAAGGTCACAATACCACCTCTATAGTTTATCATTTGTAACTTTCATTTACAAGCTACAAAAAGGAAAAATAGAGCCCGGCGGGCTCTATTCTAACTAGCAAATTCCCTAGCAAATTCCTCACTTACAATTGAACTATTGTCAATGGCGTTGGTAGGACATTTCTCTACACATACCAGACAATTTATGCACTTCTCATAATTGATTCGTGCAAGATTGTTTTCAAAACTGAATGCTTCTGTCGGACAATTTTTAACACATATCTGACATCCAATACAACCAGTTGAACAATAACCTCTTACAAGTTTTCCAGGATCCTCACTCTTGCACTTTACTATTGCAGTGCTGTCATAAGGTACCATTTCAATTATTTTCTTTGGACAAATCTCAACGCACTTGTTACATGCGGTACAATTTTCCTTGTTAATAACAGCTATTCCATTTATCATCCTGATTGCGTTGAATTCACAGACATCAAAGCATGATCCACATCCAAGACAACCATAGGAGCATTCCTTTTGTCCCCCTGCAAGGGTCGCCTGAATTCTGCAATCCTGAAGTCCCTGATATACGTATTTGTCCTTTGCCTTATCGCAATCTCCCTGGCAAAGTACAGCCGCTACATTTCTATCCATTTGCGCTGCATTTACACCCATAATATCTGCAACATTTTCCGCTACCTTCTGTCCACCGATTGTACAAGCGGTTACAGGTGCCTTTCCTTGAGCTATTGCAACTGCACAGCCAGCACAGCCAGGGTATCCACATGCTCCACAGTTTGCACCTGGCAATGCATTAAGCACATCCTCTACCTTGGGGTCCACTTCAACCACAAAAACCTTCGAGGCAATTGAGAGCAATACT
Organism: Gudongella ferriphila; assembly: GCF_046224405.1. NCBI lineage: Bacteria > Bacillati > Bacillota > Tissierellia > Tissierellales > Tissierellaceae > Gudongella > Gudongella ferriphila. The sequence goes on from NZ_JBJXRK010000011.1 coordinate 32,722, forward strand.
CCGAAAAGCAGTCCCAGGCCGCCGAGAACGACAACCGGATTAATAATGTTAGTCATCTCTCACACCTCCTAAACCAGTCCAGCAAAGCCTGTAAAGGCAATGGACATTAAGCCAGCGGCGATCAGTGTAATTGGGAATCCTGCCAATGCTTCAGGAATATCCGCAATATCCATCTTTTCCCTTAAAGCAGATATCAAGATCAATGCCAGGAAGAATCCCAGAGATGCTCCAACTGCGTTTACTGTTGTCTGAAGCAAAGTGAAGCCTTCCTGTATGTTCAGAATCGCCACACCAAGAACCATACAGTTTGTAGTTATAAGAGGTAGGAATACCCCCATTGCACTGTAAAGTCCAGGACTTATTTTCTTTAGTGCAAGCTCTACAAACTGAACAAGTGATGCTATGACAAGTATGAATACTATTGTCTGTAAGTACTGTAATCCAAGTGTATTCAGAATGGTATTCTGAATAATGTATGTTATTATTGATGCCAATGTTGTTACAAATGTAACCGCAAATCCCATGCCGGTTGCTGTCTCCATTTTGTTGGAAACACCAAGGAAGGGACATATTCCCAAGAATCTTGCGAATACATAGTTGTTGACTAGAATAGTTGAAACCATTATAGCAAATAAACTCATCTCCATACCCCCTTCTCTTAGTTGGTTGCCTTACTCTTGATTGTAACGTTGAATATGCCTATCAAAATTCCCAGAAGTATAAACGCACCTGCAGGGCTCACGAAAACTGCAGCTGCCTGGAAATTCTCTCCAAACAGGTTCATTCCAAGGAATGATCCTGATCCAAGAATCTCTCTAACTGCTCCCAGGGCTACAACCGCTACTGTATATCCCAGGCCCATTGCCAGGCCATCCATTGCCGACAAGAAAACTCCATTTTTTGAAGCAAATGATTCAGCCCTTGCAAGAATCAGACAGTTTACTACAATCAACGGGATGAAGATACCCAAGGATTGATAAAGTGACTGGGCATAAGCATTCATAAACATCTGAACCATAGTTACAAATGTTGCAATTACTACTATAAAAATTGGAATCCTGATTTTTGAAGGAATAAACTTTCTAATTGTTGAAATAACAATATTCGACAGAAGCAATACTGCAATTACAGCCGCTGACATTCCCAAGCTGTTCTCAACAGTGTTTGTTATCGCTAGAACAGAACACATTCCAATCATCTGAACAAGAACAGGATTCTCCTTGATAATTCCATTCTTAAATATCGTAGAAATTTTCAATGATCGCACCTACCTTTCTAATTGGATAGGTTGCTAGCGAAGGCATCCAAAGCCTCGTTAACACCTTTTACCACAGCATTTGTCGAAACTGTAGCACCTGATAACATCATAACTTCATCATCTCCTGCTCCTGCACCGGAAGGAGTGACGCTTCCACCTGCACCCTTGCCCTGGAATGATTCCGCAAATGCAGGGTCGTCCACTATCCTTGACCCAAGACCTGCCGTCTCACTCATTACAAGAACCTTGATCCCTGCAAGGGCACCCTCGGAATCCACTCCAACAAGAGTTCTGATATCTCCTGCATAGCCACCAGTGACTACTGTCATGGCATAGCCTAATACCTCTCCATCCTTAAGTACCTGCGTTACTTCCGTTATACTTGGGTTTGATGATGCGACCTCAGCTACCTGGCCCTCGTCGTACTCCACTGAATCATTTGCATCAGGGAATAGTTCAAGAATTGCACTGAGGCTTTCCATCTTTTCCCTTTCAGCAATTACAGGCGCTGTGACGGAGTTAACTCCAGCAAGTACTCCACCTGCTATTGCTGTTACCAATAATAAAACTACACCTAATTTTATAGTCTCGTTCATTTATTTTACCTCCCCAAAAACTTTAGGTCTTGTGAACTTCTCGATTAATGGAGTGGCTACGTTCATTATAAGTATTGAATAGCTTACACCTTCAGGCAATCCACCCTTAACTCTTATGAGTGCAGTGAGCAGACCGCAGCCTATAGCAAATATTATCTTCCCTTTTGGTGTAACCGGTGATGAGGCATAATCAGTTGCCATAAAGAATGCACCTAGTATAAGACCTCCACCTAGTACATGGTAAATCAAATTGCTTGAATCAACACCAAGAAGCATCAATACAACAGTTGTTGTAGCTATGTATATTACTGGGATTTTCCAGTCAATTACGTTTCTTATTATTAGGTATAACCCACCAATCAGAAGTAATATCGCTGATGTTTCTCCAATGACTCCCCCGATATCTCCAAATATCATCCTTTGGATAGCAGGCAAGCTACCTTCTCCTGCCTTCAATATCCCCAGCGGAGTTGCTGCACTTATCCCATCAGGGTTTGTATAGGCAGTCATAATGCCAGGCCATGATGCAACCAGGGCAGCTCTAGCACCCAAAGCCGGGTTCATAAAGTTTTGACCGATACCACCAAAAAATTCCTTTACAATTATAATTGCAAAAGCTGCTCCAAATACCGCTACCCACCAAGGTGTTCCAGCTGGTAGGTTCAATGCCAACAGAACACCAGTTACAACAGCACTTAAATCCATTATCCTAACTGGCTTCTTGAATAACTTCTGGATACCATATTCAAATATCAAAGCTGCAACTACCGTTACAAGAAGCAATCTTATAGCATCAAATCCAAAGAAGTAAACACTACCGATCATTGCAGGGACCAATGCAATTATTACATCCAACATTGTTCTTTGCACCGACTCATCTGATCTGATGTGGGGTGACAAGGATACAATCAGCATATCGTCCAAAACGACAGTATCATTGTTCGCTGGATCCATTACTTTTCCATCCATTCGACTTCCTCCTAACCTATGATTTTTTTCTCTTTGCGATAATTTCTTTTTTAATGTTTCTTATTGACTCGGAAAGTGGTCTCTTTGCAGGACAAATGAATGAACATGCTCCACACTCCACACAAGCCATGGCTGAATAGCTGTCTGCCTTCTCTACATCATTCTTCAGTGCATAGGCACTAATGAAAAGTGGCTGCAATCCTGAAGGGCAAACTTCAAGGCACTTGCCACACTTGATACAAGGCAATACAAGCTCTTCCTTAACTTCTTCCTCAGGTAGAACCAGAATCCCTCCTGATCCTTTAATTACTGGAACATCCAGTGTAAACTGGGCAATACCCATCATCGGTCCACCTGAAATAACTTTTCCAGGTTTTCCATTGAATCCACCACTTTGTTTAATCAATTCAGAAAAAGGAGTTCCAATTCTTGCCAAAAGGTTTTTGGGCTCGACAATTCCTCTGCCGGTAACTGTAACTAGTCTTTCATACAATGGTTTCCCGTGCTGTATGGCATCGGATATGGCCTTGGATGTAGCAACGTTTGAAACAACAACTCCAACCTCTAGAGGAAGTGCTCCTGTTCCTACACTACGTCCTGTTATTGCATAAATTATACTCTTCTCTGCTCCTTGCGGATACTTTGTCTGAAGTACTGCAACTTCAATTCCATCCTCTGGACTGATAGCCTTCTGGATTGATTCAACAGCATCCATTTTGTTGTTTTCGATTCCTATGTACGCCTTATCCACTCCAAGAGCCTTCTTGATTGCCTTTAGACCGAATACAATGGATTCAGGATCTTCTAGCATTAACCTATGGTCACTGGTCAAGTAAGGTTCACATTCTGCACCATTCAAAATCACGGTGTCAATTTTCTTATCCTCTGGAATTGAGAATTTTACATGAGCCGGGAAGCCTGCTCCACCCATTCCTGTGATGCCACTTTCCTTCACAAGACCAATAATCTCCTGTGGAGAAAGGTCGTCAAGGTTTCTTCCTTTTACGGACTCGTGCATTTCATCGGTGCCATCGTTTTCAATAACGACACATTTGGCCTTGGCACCTGTGGGTGTATACATCATCTTGATTTCCTTTACCGTTCCAGCTATACTTGCGTGAACAGTACCTGATACAAAAGCTCCTGATTCCCCAATTTTTTGTCCTATGGTAACCCTGTCTCCAACGTTTACAACTGGGTCACAAGGTGCACCAATATGCTGATGCAAAGGTATGTAAGCAAATTGAGGACTTTCAGCAACTTCTATTGACTTGTTTTCTGCCAGCTCCTTATATTCAGGAACATGTACGCCACCTTTGAAAGTCAACTTACCTTGGTTCATTCTTATTCCACCTCTTTACTTGATATAATTTTAGCAATTTTTGTTAAATTTTTTTAAAAAATTGCACTTATGGATATATTATAACATTAATTGTTATTAATGTATATAAATCAGGGTATATATATTTGTTAATTTGGGAGATTGAAAGTGATGTGGTGCGAGTGATGGGACTTGAACCCATACGCCAATTCTGGCACATGCCCCTCAAACATGCCTGTCTGCCTATTCCAGCACACTCGCACATTACAATGGATAAAACAGCCGAATGACTGTCTCATTGGAAATGTTACTCATACATTATAATATCTTTTCACTCAAATTTCAATCCTAATTTGTCCTCATTGTAAGATAGCAACCTTCCAATCCATTGTAGAGATTATAGTAGGTTGGCTGAAGAGGTCCTGAAATGCCTGAGTCCACCAAAAGAGCCTTGTTTCTGAAAAGCAGACTTCCATAGGGCACCTTCTCAACATAGTATTCCTGAAAATCCTTATATATGCTCACCTTTGAATTTTCGTCCCATGTGTTCCTCATTCCTGAAAGCAACAGATCCATATTTTCATCTGAATAGTGTGCCAGATTTTCTGGTCTGCCTGTTCCCAGAAATTCGTCAAATAACGGGATTGTAGACTGTTCCCATTGTAGTAGCGCCATGTTGTATTCACCATCAAGAAGCATTTTTCTCATGTTTTCAGTTATTTCATCAGCATTCTCCCCGGATGGATGTACTAACTCCACCTGAATGCCAACCTCCTTCAGGTTGATCTTAATCATTTCAGCTGTTTTCAACTTCAACTCGGATTGGGGATTTACCAATAACTCCACCCTTAACTTGTTTCCCTGGCTGTCTTCAAGAACACCATCCAAATCAAGGTCTGAATATCCAGCCGATGCCAAAAGACTCTCGGCCCTTTCGATATTATAGCCATACATGTCCGTCTCTGATGATGCCAGATAAGAGGATGGATGCACAGGTGTATCAACCTGGGTTCCATGCTGCAGATATACCTTGTCTATTATTGACTGCCTGTCAATAGAATAAATAATTGCCTTCCGCAGTGATTCCGATCCTTCAGATGAAAATATGACACTTTGGTTGTTAAAAGACAGCAACTCATGATCGCCGGAAACGTACTCGTATATGGAAATCCGTTCATTGTGCTCGTACTTGTCCCAATCAACACCTATGGTAGGTGCCAAATCAAGCTTTCCAGTTTCAAATGCGGTAAGTATCAACTCCCTGTTATCAAATATCTTACCTGTTATGTATGAAATCTGGGGTTCTCCTTCCCTGTACTGAGGATTTGATTCCAGGTGAACCTCCTTGAATTTAACATGCTCCACAAATTTGTAGGGTCCTGTTCCAACAGGTATATAGTCCTCCACCGCCAGCGCCCCAGCTCCAAGTTCTTTTGGTATTATTGGGAATGTCAGCATGTCTAGAATGTTTCCCATTGGCTCCCTGAAGCTTATTTCAACTCTATTTTCCGACAGTGCTTTAGCTGATAGTATGTTCATATCTCCTGCATTGCCACCACTTCGAACCAGCCTGCCGTACAGGCTATCCTCTCCTGCCCGCTTCATGGTCTGGACTGTGAATACAACATCCTCCGAATCAAGACTCTCTCCATTATGCCACAATACATCGTTTCTCAAGTAAACCTCCACCATCCTTCCATCCTCACTAATCGTATAGGTGCTGGCAAGCCTTGGCACAGGCTGAAGGTTCTCATCGTATTCAAAGAGGCCCTCAAATATGAGCTTACTGAAGTGATAATAGCTGAGATTATCTATAAAAAGCGGGTTAAGTGTCTTGAAGCTGGTTAAGGGAAGGCTGATTCCGGCATTTTCAAAAATAAAGTAATCAACGCCTTCCTGAATCTCTCCTATGTCTGATGGGTCCTGTTCCAATGAACAACCGGTCACCGACAATAAAAGTAATGCAATTGTCATTAAGATTGCTGTATTCCTCATTTTATCTACCTTAATCCTTTTATAATATTTTTAAGCCAATTTCTTGTATTTATTACAAGACCATCAAAAAAGGTATCTTTCCCAATGGCCATACCACTTCCATAGATAAGTTCGTAGACCTCCTTGTTCCTCAGTACACGCCTTACATACTCCTCTGTTTCCGGAAAAGGTATGCTCTGAAGGTTTTCTCCATCATCACTGTAGGCCTTGTTTGACAACCAGTTGGAAACATTTCCACTTCCAGCATTGTAGGCAGCCAATGCCACGGCATCATTGCCGTACTGATCAATCAGCTCCCGCAAGTACCAGGTTCCGAATCGGATATTTATCTCAGGTACATACAGCATTCCATGGTCATAATCCTTTATCCTTAGCACCTCCGACGCCCAGTTCCCAGTTGATTCAGCAATTTGCATCAATCCTCTGGCATCCCTTATGGAGGTGGCATCCTTGTCAAAATTGCTTTCTGTCTTTATTACTGCCATAATCATCATGGGGTCCAGGTTGTACTCCTTTGAATATTTGAGTACGGAATCCTTGTATACCAATGGATATGTCAGCGCTACAGCAGATACAACAATAGCCATTAGAGTCACTGCAATAACTAAAAACGCAAATATCTTTTTCATAATTCACCACTATCTATATTCATTCAACAGATCCTTAACCTGTTTTCTGGTATTCTCAAAACTTCCTGAATTATTGATTACCTTGTCGCCCAACCTCTTCTTTTCTTCAATATCCAACTGAGACTTGATTCTAGCCTGTGCTTCATCATAGGTATAGTCGTTTCTGTTCATAAGTCTATTTAGCTGAGTAGTGGGATCTGTGTAAACAACCCAAACCTCATCCAGCTCAATACCTGAATCCTCAATATCTTCCCTGGATTCAAACAGCAGTGGTATATCCACAAATAATACTGAATGAGAAGCTGCAGCCTGTTCTATCCTTGATGCCATTGATTCCCTTATAAGTGGGTGTAGCAATTTGTTGAGTAGTCTTCTCTTCTCCTCATTTTGGAATATGAGCCTCCCTAGCTTTTCCCTGTCCAAGTCTCCATCATCCATCAACAGGTCCTTTCCGAACTCGTCAATTACCATATCCAGTCCTTGACTACCTCTTTTTACGACCTCCCTTGCAATACCGTCTGAATCAATAACCTGAAAACCCTCATCTCTGATCATTTGGCTGACGGTGCTTTTTCCAGTTGCTATTCCTCCTGTTATGCCAATAACTTTCACCTTATTTTGTTTCATACCAGCTCTCACCTTCCAGTATGTCAACCTTTAGAGGCACCTGCAGTTTTACTGCATTTTCCATTGTTTCCTTCATCATTTTCTTTACGGTTCGGACTTCATCCCTATGTGCTTCAATAATCAGTTCGTCATGGATGGTCAAAATCAATCTTGATCTCAGTTTATTATCTCTAAGGCTCCTGAACACCTTGACCATTGCCATTTTAATTATGTCGGCAGCACTGCCCTGTATGGGCATATTCATTGCTACCCTTTCCCCGAAGGACCGGATGTTATAGTTTCTTGATGCCAGCTCAGGTACGTATCTTCTACGATTCAACAGTGTTTCAACATATCCGTTCTCCTTGCCCTTGGCTATGGCATCGTCCATGTAAACCTTGACTTCCTTGTAGTTTTCAAAGTAACTGTCAATATATTTCCTTGCTTCCTTCCTGCTGATACCTATATCCTTTGAAAGGCTGAAATCAGATATCCCGTAGATGATGCTGAAGTTTATTGCCTTTGCCTTATATCTAAGCTCTGATGTCACTTCATCCTTTGGATATCCAAAAACCTCAGCTGCAGTCTTGGTGTGGATGTCCTCGTTATTGATAAAGGCATCCATCATTTTTGGGTCAGAGGAAATGTGAGCCAGTAACCTCAATTCAATTTGTGAGTAGTCTCCATCCAGAAATACATAATCAGGAGTCTGTGCAATAAATGCCTTTCTAATTAGTCTGCCTTCCTCCGTCCTGATGGGTATATTCTGCAGGTTTGGTTCTGTGCTGGAAATCCTGCCAGTGGATGTTACGGTCTGATTGAATCTGGTGTGTATTCTTCCAGTATTTTCATCTATCATCCCTTTAAGCCCTTCAATGTATGTGGATTGAAGCTTTACAAGCTGTCTATACCTAAGAATCTTTTCAATTATTTCATGCTCACCCTTCAGTTCCTCAAGCACCTCAGCATTAGTCGAATAGCCTGTTTTTGTTTTCTTAATGACTGGTAGCTCCAGATCCTCAAAAAGAACCTCTCCAATCTGTTTAGGCGAATTTAAATTAAACGTCTTCCCTGCCAGACTGAAAATCTTGTCCGTGAGCTCCTTTATCTCAGTATCAAACTCCTTGCCCAGCACATCCAGTTCCTTTTTGTCCACCTTGACCCCATAGTACTCCATGTATGCCAACACTTCAACCAGTGGCATCTCAATTTCCCTAAACAACTGGTCCATTTCTCTTTCACTGATTATATCAATCATCAAGGGCTCCAGCTTCTCAATTTTTTCCAAAATGAAAGCCATGTAATTTTCTATAAAGGAACTCTCCAACTCCCTGAACATTTTCCTGTTCTTTCCCTTGCCTATCTCGCCTTCAACATCAGGTCCAGTCTCACTGAAGTATTCCTCCGATAACTTGTTTACGGAAAGGTTGCTTTGACTTGGGTTTATAATGTACTCAGCTATTGATGCATCAAATACGAGCCTTTTTAAATCCCAACCTATCTGGATTGTCTTCAGTAGGTCGGATTTAGAGTCAAGCCCCGACTTTTCAATGTTTTCATCCTCAAAGATATTCTTGAGGATTTCAGTATCCTCCGTGCCCAATCTGTCCAGATAAACAAGTCGGCTTTTCATCCCCATTGGCTTAATACCAATGCATACAGGTTTTTCTCTGAAATATTCCTCTTCAGTTAGTATCTTGAATGAAATTTTCCCCGATTTTTTGGATTCATCAGCCAACTTCCTGATTTCCTCTGGGTCTCTCATCTCAGTAATACCGTATTCCACCACCTCATCCTCTATTTCCATGTTCTCCATGTGGAGCTTACCCAGGAGACTCTTAAACTCAAGTTCCTCATACATCTCCTTTAGCTTTGCCGTATGTTCCTCTCCAACCAGGAGATCTGTCAACTGAAAGTCCAAAGGTACATTTAACACTATTTCTCCCAGCTTCCTGCTTAAAAATGCGACCTGTTTGTTCTCAACCAATTTCTCCTTGAGTTTTTTTCCACTTATGGAGTCAATGTTATCATAGACACCTTCAATATCTCCAAATTCCTTAACAAGCTTCAAGGCAGTTTTTTCTCCGACTCCGGGCACTCCTGGAATGTTGTCTGATTTGTCCCCCATCAACCCCTTGACATCGATAAACTGCTTCGGCTCAATTCCATACTCCTCAACAATTCTGGATTTATCATAGGTTTCCATCTCAGAAATCCCTTTCTTGGTTATGAGGATCTGAGACATGTCAGTGGCCAACTGAAGATAATCCTTGTCCCCTGTTACCAGAAGAACCTCCATGTCCTTCTCTTCCCCAAGTCTGGCAACTGTTCCAGCAATATCATCCGCCTCATAGTCATCCATGTCAACTGTCTTTATTCCAAGGTGCTCAAGTATTTCCTTCAATATTGGAAACTGTTGGGATAACTCACTTGGGGTCTTGTCCCTGGTGCCCTTGTATTCACTGTACTCCTTGTGTCTGATGGTAGGTCCCTTCCTATCGAAGGCAACACAGATATAGTCAGGCTTCTCCTGCTCTCTTATTCTATATAGCATGGTCAGAAATCCATATACGCCGTTTGTAAATACCCCTCCTTTTGTTGTCAACAGGGGTAGTGCGTAGAAAGCTCTGTGCACAAGCGAGCTCCCATCAATTATCATTAATTTTTCTTTATTCATAAATGGCCTCCCAATTCATTAGTCCTATACATAGTATACATTATTGGTGCTGTAGTTTCCACAAAGAGGACGATAATAATCCCTTTCATTTGACCCATTTTATGGCAATTATTTTTATTGCTTTTTATGTCCAACTGTGTTAATATATATTTCGTAGTCACTGAGCCGAAGTGATGGAATTGGCAGACGTACTGGACTCAAAATCCAGCGGTGGCAACACCGTGCGGGTTCGACTCCCGCCTTCGGCACCACTAAAAAATACAGTTCAACAGAACTGTATTTTTTTATGCCCTTTATTGCATTTTTCTGTAATCTTCAACATTTCTAAGGTGTTCAGCATATGTTTCGGCAAACACATGCCCATTTTCTCCCATTACATAATAATAATAGTTGTGTTCTGCAGGGTTCAAGGCAGCCTCGATTGAATTTCTTCCGGGGGATGCAATGGGTCCAGGTGGCAAGCCCTGATTTCTGTAGGTATTGAATGGATTGTCACTTTCCAGATCCTCATATAGCAATCTAGTCATATGTTCCTTGCCTTCTCCAATACCATATATCACAGTTGCATCAATCTGCAAAGGCATTCCCACTGCCGTTCTGTTAAATATGACACCGCTGATGATATTTCTCTCTTCATCATTGTAGGCTTCCCTTTCAATAAGAGATGCCAGCGTCATGACCTGGTGTCTTGTCATCCCAAGCTCTTCACGTTTTGCATCCATATCAGAAGTCCAAAAACCTTCTCCTGTATCTACCAGTCTTTCAACTATTTGGGAAACCGTTCCGTTAGCGGAGAATTTATAGGTTTCCGGGTATAGGTAGCCCTCAAGGCTATAGTATAAAAGGTCATTTTCATATAAATCTGAATACCTCTCCTGATATACTTTCTCAGTCTCTTCAATAAACTCCTCCATAGTACCAAGACCCGATTCCTCTACCTTCTCAGCAAACTGATAAAGAATAAAGCCCTCAGGAAAGGTAACGGACACCTGAACCTCCTGCTCGCCCACCTGTATTATGTCATATACATCATTTATAGTCATCCCTTTGTCAATGGTATAGGTTCCTGGCCTAATGCCTGAAGCAATATCCTGACCATTGTATCTGAACCACAATCTGCTTTTTATGACACCCGCTTCATAGAGTCTCTCTGAAACTGCCCTGAGAGTATCTCCCCTTTCCACCACAAACTCCACTGGTTCATCATTGTGGGTCTTGTCAAGATATCCCGGTGCCAGGAAAAACCCTGCAACCCCTGCGATAAGAACCAATAAAAATAAAACTAGTATAGCCTTTTTCATCCTACTCCTCCCCTGTTGAACCATAATGGTTTGAAAGTCTTTTTTTGTATAATCTGTAAGTTTTATATATTTCTCCACCGTATTTCTCAATGTCCCTTTTCATCGGTTCATTGTAATCCCATATAGTGGATCCTTCAACGAAATCATATCCCCTCTTCACAGCCGCCCTAAAGGTATGCCAATAAATTGCTGATGAGACTCCCTTCTTCTGATACTCAGGGACAACAAACAGGACAAAGAACCTAATCTTTCTGATTTTGTTCTTGTAATACAGATATTTTAGGATCCCAAATGGCAGCAGATGTCCTTTCATCTTTATAAGGACTTCATTGTAATCAGGCAATGCAATATTGAAGCCTATGGGCTCACCTTCCACTGTTCTTGCAATATAGATCAAATCCGGATCAGCATAGGGTACCAGTTGCTTTGCAATTAGGTCAATCTCCTCATCGCCTGGCGGTATGAAATCCTCCCAGTCAGTTGGCATTGCCTTGTCAATGATCCTTTTGATGTCCTTCATTTCGATGTCGATGTTTTTTAGATTTATTGGGTCAACCCTGAAACCGTATCTTTCCATGGCATAGGGAGCTATCTTTTCGTATCTCTTGATGTTCTCATTGGCACTGTCGCTTTTGTATGCATATACGTCACAATATTTCTGGAATCCATATTTCACAAACAATTCCGGATAGTAGGGTTTGTTGTAGGTATTCATAATCAAGGTTGAATCACTGAAATTATCAATCAGGAAACCTCTGTTATCATCTCCTCCAGGCAGGGACAATGGCCCTTTGACGTATTCCATACCTCTTTGGAGCAGCCAGGTTTCTGCATAATCCAGCAAGCTGTCGGCAACCTGCTGGTCATTTACGCATTCAAAAAGGGAAATGTAACCATCCTTAAGTTTCTTGTGACTATTGAGATGCTGGTTAATCCCCACCAAAAGCCTTCCACATACTTTTCCATCCCTTAACGCAATTATTTTTTTGCTTGGCCCAGATTGATTAAGATAATTGCCTTCACCTTCAACGTATTTTTTGTAGTCCCCAACCAACGGAGGAACCCACGCCTCATCACCTTCATAAAGACTGTATGGGAACCTTACGAACTGATTAAGTTCTCTCCTGCTACTTACAGCTTGTATAGTAACCTTTTCATTTGGGTTCAATTATTTCATCTCCCATGGATTTAATCAAACAAAAGTTCCATAAATTCAGAATCAGTCATATTACTGAAGTAATCTGAGATATTAAGATTCTCCAAAAGTTCCCGTACTTGATCCCTGTCGTACCTGATTCCCTTTAGCCTCCCCACCAAATCGTCTATATCCTTTGTTCCGAAGAAGTCCCCAAAAATTCTGGCATCATTTATTACACCATGCTTTATCTCAAGTCTAACCTCAACTGATCCCGTTGGGAACCTCTTGTAATTCTTCCATCCGAAATCCGGTGACTCACCATAATTCCATTCCCATGTAGAGTACTTTTCTTCATAAAGCTTTTGTATTCCATCAAGCTCCTGTTGACTCAGCACATACTCTACCATCTCTTCATTATGATACTGGAAAATGTGCTTTAGTAGCATGTCCTTAAATTCAAGGATCGATGCATCTTCCTTCATATATGGCCTGATATTGGTAACCCTCGATCTGACCGACTTAACTCCCTTGGACTCAATCTTGTCAGCCTTAACGTTCAGAGCTTGCGAGAGCACACCCATATCTGTATCGTATAAGATTGTTCCATGGTTCAGAATTCTTTTTCTGTACACCGACTGAGCGATTCCAGATATTTTTTTACCGTCAAGGGTAAGGTCGTTTCTACCTGATAATTCCGCCTTAATACCAAACTTCTCCAATGCTTTCAATATTGGAATGTTAATCTGACCAAAGTCAATCCTATCCTGACCCTTTGAGTTTGTATATATTGAAAAATTAAGATTTCCCAGGTCGTGGTATACGGCTCCCCCGCCGGTAATTCGCCTAACTATTTTTATGTCGTTTTCCTTGACATATTCGCTGTTGATCTCTTCAAGTGTATTCTGGTTCTTCCCAACTATTATGGCAGGGCCATTGATCCAAAGATAAACAAAATCTTCCTCCCTGGGCAGATTTTTAAAGCAGTATTCCTCAAAAGCCAGGTTATAGTTCGGGTTGTTTGATAGATTAGTCAAATACTTCATTTCTTCCTTCTACCTCCTATTTTCCAATTAAAATATTTATGTCCATTAATTGACTCTGCAAATCCAGCAGCCTGTTTTTCAATAGATTATAGTTGTTTTCCAGCAATTCTTCGTCAAAGAGTCCATTTGACCTGTTCATCAAGGAATTGAACTGTTCATACACATTTTGCAATTCCTTGGCAATATCCTCCCTTAGGATTTCCGGTTCAATTGTTATACCCTTCTCAACTTCAATGGTATCAATGGCTATCTTATAAGAATTTCCCAGCTTTGGTATTATTGTTTTCAGCCCAAACCTTTCCTCAATCTGTTTGGAGAAAGCCTTGGCTGTTTCTTTTTCTCCATGAACTATAAACACCTTCTTGGGCTTTTTCTCTATCTTGTCAATCCAGTTGAGCATAAATGTTCTGTCCGCATGAGCTGAAAAGCCTTCCAGGTCATATATTTGAAGACCAACATGTATGTCTTCTCCAAGGAGCTTAACCTCCTTTGCACCATCAAGCAATATCCTTCCCAGGGAACCCTCCGCCTGATATCCAACAAAAACCAAGCTGTTCTTGGGATTCCACAGATTATGCTTCAAGTGGTGTCTGATTCTACCGGCGGTTGCCATACCACTAGCTGAAATTATCACCTTGGGAAAATCCGCTTCGTTTAAGGCCATGGACTCCTCAACTGTCCTTACGTAATTTAGGTTGTTGAAGGTAAAAGGGTTATCACCCTTCAGAATAAGGTCTGTGGTCTCCTGGTCAAAGGTCCCCGAGTTATTCTGGAATACCTCCGTTGCGTTTATCGCCATGGGACTGTCTATATATATGGGTATTTCCATATGAGGTTTAATGTCATTGTATTCGTAATATCTGTTTAGCTCATATATCAGCTCCTGAGTCCTTCCAACAGCAAAGGAAGGTATCAAAACTGTTCCACCTCGTTTGGCAGTCTCATTAATTATCTCAATAAGCTTTTCCGTGCTTTCCTTCATGGGTGGATGATCCTTGTCACCATAGGTTGATTCAATAACAAGATAATCAGCTTCGTCAATATATTGGGGATCCCTTATTATTGGTCTGTCAGGCATTCCAAGGTCTCCAGAGAACACTAGTTTTGTGGTGGTTTCATCTTCTGTAATCCATAGCTCAAGGATTGAAGATCCCAAAATATGTCCTGCATCCTTGAACCTTATTGATATTTCGCCATTGATGTCTATCTTCTGTTCATAAAGATGTGGTTCAAAGTATTTGAGGCTATGCTCCGCATCCTCAACAGTATAAAGAGGTTCTATAGAGGGCTCGCCTCTCCTTTTTCTCTTCTTGTTTTCCCATTCTGCGTCGTATTCCTGTATTTTAGCGCTGTCCAATAGCATAACGCCACAAAGGTCGTAGGTTGCCTTTGTTGATATTATCTTGCCTCTGAATCCTTCCTTGACCATTCTGGGGATTCGCCCGCTGTGGTCAATGTGAGCATGGGTCAATATCAAAATGTCAATCGATGCCGGATCGTAGGGGAACTCCTTGTAATTCAATTTCTCAGTTTCCTGATTTCCTTGAAACATTCCGCAATCTATTACAATATTATGATTTTTGGTGCTTAATAGGTAATTGGAACCTGTTACCATCTGTGCTGCTCCAAAAAAACTTAACTGCATACCCTTCCCTCCTCGTATTGTTAGTAGTCATGTCCTTACTAAGTTTTTACACACTTATGTGTACATTATACCATTAAATCAAAAAAGATGGTAACCTCCTGTCCCAGGAAGTTACCATCAAACCCATCTATTGTGCGCTGGTTATTTCAGTCCAAATTCTGTCATACTCACTTATTATATCCTGGGGATCCTTAAAGACCTCCGTGTTCACAAGCATCTCCTCAGAAGGATAAGCTACTGGGCTGTTCTGGATCTCTTCATCAAGCATCTCCACGGCTTCTGGGACCGGTGATGAATATCCGATGTAATCAGCATTCATTGCAGCAATCTCTGGTCGTGTCATAAAGTCAATGAATTGCTCTGCAGCCTCCGGATTCTGTGAATTAGCTGGAACTACCATGGCATCAAACCATAGGTTAGTTCCCTCTGATGGAATTACATACTCCAAATCAGGATTTTCATCCATCATCGCCACAGCATCACCAGACCAAACAACTGCAATTGCTGCTTCTCCGCCAACGATTACATCCTTTACCTCGTCTCCAAGATATGCATAGACTATTGGCTTTTGCCTTATAAGTTCATCTCTTGCTTCCTCAAGCCCTCCAATGTCTCTTGTATTCATTGAGTATCCTAACTTTTTAAGTGCTACGGCGATAGTATCTCTCTGACTGTTGAGCATTATTATTTCACCTTCAAACTCTTCATCCCATAGATCCGCCCAACTTGTAAGAGGTCTGTCAATCATAGAGGTATTGTAGATGATACCTACTGTCCCCCACATGTATGGTACTGAATAGTTGTTGTCAGGATCATAGTCAAGGTTTAGAAACTTCTCGTCTATCTTTTCGAGATTTGAAATGTTATCCATGTTAATTTCCATAAGGAGTTCTTCCCTTATCATTCTTTCAATCATGTAATCAGAAGGGATCACAACGTCATAGCTGCTTCCCCCCTGCTTCATTTTAACATAAAGATCTTCATTTGTAGCATAAGTATCATACACTACCCTTACTCCGTATTCATCTTCAAATAGATCCAGAACTTCTGGGTCAATGTAGTCTCCCCAGTTATATACGTTTAACGTCGGCTCACTAGCTCCGCATCCACTTGTAACCACTCCGACCAGGAGGACCATAGCAAGCATGATCAAAATTTTGTTTTTCATTTCACTACCTTCTTTCTTGTATGATTTTTTTTGATTTTTCACTTCTATTGTTTATTATCAACAGCAATGCAACCAGTGATATGAACATTAAGGTTGACAATGCGTTTATTGTAGGATTAATACCCTTTCTAGCCATTGAATAGATGTATATGCTCAAATTTGAAATACTGTGACCTGTGGTGAAAAAACTGATTACAAAGTCATCAATTGACAATGTGAATGCAAGAAGACCACCTGTAATTATCCCTGGCATTATTTCCGGAATGACCACCTTTCTCAATGCATACATTGGTGTCGCACCCAAATCCATTGCTGCTTCTGCCAGGTGGACGTTCATCTGTCTTAACTTTGGGAGGATTGACAGAACTACATAGGGTACTGAAAATGTTATATGAGCAAGTAGCAGGGTGATGAATCCAAACTGTAACCTTGCCATCCTGAAAAGGGCCATTAGAGCAACTGCTGTAACAATATCCGGATTCAGCACCGGTAGGTAGTTCAGATTTAGAATCGACTTCTTTGTAAAGCCTCTCATGCCGTGAATTCCTATTGCAGCCACAGTACCCAAAACAGTTGAGATGATGGATGAGGTAATGGCAATCGCAAAGGTATAGTATAAAACCCTAATTACCTCCCTGTCCCTGAAAAGCTCTACATACCATCTAAGGGTAAAGCCGCTCCAGTCTCCCCTGAATTTTGAATCGTTGAAGGAGTAAATGATCAGAATTATTATGGGTGCATATAAAAAAGAGAATATTAAAAATGTATATAATCTCTTCAGGTTCCTGTTTACCATAATCCTCCACCCCCTCCTTCCTTCTCCTTATCGAATTTCGAGGTTAGAGCCATTGCCGCAAGAATGAACACCATTAGAATTATTGACATTGTGGAGCCAAAGTGCCAGTCCCCCGTATATCTGAACTGTTGTTCAATTAGGTTACCGATCAAGGTGGACTTGTTTCCTCCAAGAAGTCCTGAAATTACAAAGGTACTTACTGCAGGGATGAATACCATCGTTATGCCAGTTATCACACCTGGGAGGCTCAATGGGAAAATTACCTTCCAGAATACCTCCGCCTTGTTTGCTCCAAGATCTTCCGCTGCCTCAACCAAATCATTATCCATCTTGGTCAGCACAGAAAAAATTGGCAAAACCATAAATGGCAGAAAATTATATACCATTCCAAGGAGAACTGCTGTATCGTTATACAATAGGCTGATGCCTTCAAAACCTATGAAGGATAATACCCTGCTGAGTATTCCATTCTTCCCAAGAAGAGTCAACCAAGCATATGTTCTGAGCAAAAAGTTCATCCACATGGGAATTACAAACATGAGGACCATTATGTTCCTGACTTTGGGCTTTTCCTTGCTTATTATCAATGCGATTGGATACCCCAGCACCAAGCATATCAGTGTGGATACAAAGGCCAGTTTTACAGACCTGTAAAGTACACCCATATAGATTGGTGACATGAATTTCTCAAAATTCTCCATGCTGAAGGTAAAGGTTGATAGATTCTGGCTGTCGCCTGTGGTAAATGCAAAATACATTACCAGCAAAAGAGGTATGAGAATAAATATCCCTAGCCATATAAAATAAGGATAACCTATCCTGTTAAGCTTCATCAGCTTCCCCCTTTCGCATGATGTGTATATTGTCAGGAACTATTATCATCCCAACCTTTTCACCTACATTCTTCATGATTGTGGAGTGAACTGTCCATGTGTAATCCTCACTCCTGATCTCCATTTCATAGTGAACACCCTTGAATATGACATTCTGGACCTCACCTGAGATAAAGCCATTTTCATATGATACAATCTGCAGATCCTCAGGTCTTATGACTACATCGACAGGCTGATCCATACCAAAGCCCTTGTCAACGCACTGAAAGGTTCTATTGGAAAATGTGACCTTGAAATCCTCATTCATCATACCGTCGATTATATTGCTTTCGCCGATGAATTTTGCTACAAATCTGTTAACAGGCTCGTTGTATATATCCATAGGTGTTCCGATCTGCTGAATTCGCCCCTTGTCCATAACCACTATTGTATCTGACATGGTTAGGGCCTCTTCCTGGTCATGTGTTACATATACAAATGTTATGCCAACACGCTTTTGTATTCTTTTAAGCTCAAGCTGCATTTCCTTTCTAAGCTTCAGATCAAGAGCTCCTAGTGGCTCGTCCAGTAGCAAAACCTTAGGTTCGTTCACCAAAGCCCGTGCTATTGCAATCCTTTGTTGTTGACCCCCGCTAAGTGACTCGATGTCTCTGTCCTCAAATCCTTCAAGATTAACCAGTTTAAGCATTTCAGCAACCTTTTCCCTAATATCCTCTTTGCTCATTTTCTTGATTTTCAGACCAAATGCTATATTGTCAAATACATTCAGATGAGGGAAAAGCGCATATTTTTGAAATACTGTATTTATCTGCCTCTTAAATGGCGGTATTTCAGTTATGTCCTCTCCATCAAACATGACTCTACCATTTGTCGGAGTTTCGAACCCACCAATAATTCTGAGGGTGGTTGTCTTGCCGCAGCCACTGGGTCCAAGTAAAGTTAAAAATTCATTCTGTCTTATATATAGATTGATATCCTCCAATACCGGGGTGTCTCCAAACTGCTTATAAATCTGCACTAAATCAATTGCGTGTGTTTTTGTCATCATACCCCTCCTAAAAATTTGGCGGTGTACTTACCCATATTAAGGCTGCTTCACTCTTGCCTGCATTTTCAATGTAGTGATTGCTGTTGGTCCTATAGTAGAAGCTTTCACCTTTCCTAACCTTGTATTTTTCATTCCCCAGATTAAGGTAGATGGTTCCTGAAAGAACATATCCGAACTCCTCACCCTCATGTGGCGAATCCTCCTTGGTTCTACCTCCCTGAGACAGGGTTACCATTATTGGTTCCATGGAGTTCTTCTGTGCATTTGGGATTATCCAATGGAGGACGTACTTCAGGTCTTCATTTACGGTTTCGAAGACATCATCCTTGTGAAACACTATTTTTTCTTCCTCTTCCTCGTTGAAAAAATCCTTAAGGTTTGTACCCAACCCTTCCAAAATATCTACAAGAGTCGCAATCGATGGTGATGTCAGATCCCTTTCAACCTGTGATATGAAACCCTTGGTCAGTTCACACCTGTCGGCAAGCTCCTCCTGGGTAAGGTTTTTCTTTACTCTAATAGCTTTGATTTTTTCTCCGATGTTCATAGCACCCTCCGTTCCATTAAACAAATAGTTTATGTTTACTAAACAGTTACCACAATATTATAGATTAGAGACTTTGTGCTGTCAACCCATATCATCATTTAATTTCTGTTGTTCCTATGATTATTACTTGAAAATAATTCTCATGCATTAAACCCCAAGTAAATATATAGAAAACAAAAAGGACCTTCCGGTCCCTATTGGATGTTCACAATTTTCATTCCTTCTATCGCTTCCTGTATCAAGGTTTCTATATCCAAAGCCCTTTCTGATTCCTCTATATCCTCAATCTTGGGCCTTGTTACTGGGTGCTTCGGTAGAAATACACTGCAGCAATCCTCGAATGGTTTGATGGATGTTTCATAGGTTTCAATATCCTTTGAAATCTCAATGATGTCAACCTTGTCCATTCCAATGAGTGGTCTTAATATTGGCATTTGCACGGATCTGTTTATGACATCCACACTATAGATTGTCTGGCTGGCAACCTGTCCCAGATTCTCTCCTGTTATCAATACCTGATACCCTCTTTTTTTGCTGATTTCCTCAGCGATTCTCATCATAAACCTTCTGGACAGTATGGTCATTTCATCCTCCGGACAATTCTTGCTGATCTCCTTCTGGATGTTCAATAGATTTATGCTGTATATCATCATAGGTCCGGTATACATTGATACAATCTTGGCTAAATCCAGCACTTTTTCTTCTGCTCTTTGAGAAGTAAAGGGATATGAATGAAAATGAACCGCATCAACCTCCACTCCTCTTTTGGCCATCATGAAGCCCGCTACAGGGCTGTCTATGCCTCCGGACAGCAACAGGAGTCCCTTCCCATTGGTACCTATTGGAAGACCTCCATAGGCCTTGGTCCTGTCAATGTAAACATAGCCATATTCCTTTATATCCACATATAGCATGAAGTCAGGATTATGAACATCCACCTTCAGATTCTCAGTGTTCTTAAGAACATAACCTCCCACATCCCTTGATATTTCAGGGGATTTCAAAGGATACCTCTTGTCTGACCTGCTGGTTTCAACCTTGAATGTGGTCATTTTATCACCATGGAGCTTCTCCTTTACAAGGGTTAGTCCAGCCTCCCTGATATCTTCCATTTCCCTGCTTGTTCTGATGCATGGGCTTATATATACCAAGCCGAAAACCTTCCTAAGCCTTTTGATGGCATCCTCCTGATGGTCATGAAGTCCCTCGAGATATATCTTACCCTGCTCCTTGTATATACTATATTCCCCAAAATCTCTAAGAACTCTTTTCATATTCTTGATCAATCTGTCCTCGAAATACTTTCTATTCAAACCCTTAAGGACGATTTCCCCTAGACTTACACTGATTACTCTTTCCAATACATCATCTCCTCATTATGCTTCTTACATCCTCAACTGAACTCTTCAAAGCCTTAACAGTTCTAACCACATCTTCCTCGGTGATTTCATATGAAAAACAAATTCTCAATGTCCCTTCAATGTAATTATCGTCAAGTCCAATTGATTTCAATACATGACTCTTATCGGTTCCTTTGGATGAACAGGCTGAAGTTGTTGATACAAAAATATCTTCTTCCTCCAGATAGTGCAGGAGTACCTCGCCTCTTGTCCATCCAAATGACAGGTTCAGAATATAGGGAGATGACAATTCACCTGCTGGGCTATTAACAAGGACATCCTCAATCTGATCCGTTATCATCCTTGTCATTGATTCCTTTAAAGCTCTTGCCTTTTGAGATTCCTGCTGACCCTGCTCTGAAAGAATCCTTACAGCTTCCCCGAATCCAGCTATACCAGGAATGTTTTCAGTTCCAGATCTCATCCCCATTTCCTGATTGCCACCAAATACCATTGGATATACTCTGGCTTTTTTACTGATGTATAAACCTCCCACTCCTTTAGGGCCGTGGATCTTATGTCCACTGAAGGCAAAGCTGTCTATACCGCTGGCAATCAAAGAAATTTGAACTTTACCGAAGGACTGTACACCATCAAGGTGAAAGTGCGGCCTGGAGGATCTCTTTGATAGCAGTTCCCCAATTGACTGTATATCCTGTATTGTTCCTATCTCGTTATTGACATGGATCAACGATACGAGAATTGTCTCGTCGCAAAGCTCTTCTTCAAGCTTCTGCATATCAATTCTCCCATTCTTGTCATTTGGGATCCAGGAAACTCGGAAGCCCTTTTTCTCATACTCCCTGATTGTATTCATAACAGCTGGATGTTCAATCATGGAGGTAATGATATGGTTCCCTCTGGTCTCTCTTGCCTTTAGTGCCCCCTGAATTGCTATATTGTTCCCTTCAGTGCCACCTGAAGTGAAGTAGATTTCCTCGTTCTTCACCCCTAAATAGCTGGCTATTATACTGCGGGAATTCTTCATGGCCTTTTCCGCATCCATGCCCATTCGGTGAAGAGATGATGGGTTGCCGAAATTGAATCTCAATGCCTCAGTCATTTTTTCCACAACAGGCTCACGTGGCTTGGTAGTTGAGCAGTTATCCAAATAAATCAAGTTCTCACCTCTTAATATCCCATATCCTCTTCAATAATATATACATGTATGCTGGTTCCGTTAGGATTCTTGCTTAAAATGGTCTCAGCCTTACAAATCCTATCCTTGGAATCACAATCACTGCAGACACCTGTATACACACATGGAGTAGTCAAATTCAATCTCTTGGCATTTAAAGGAGCGGCAATGGTCTCAATTCTTTTGAATGCTCCCTCCACATCCTTGCAAATTTTATTTTTTCCAACAACAACAAAAACCTTCTTGTGTCCAAAAATCATTGACGCCACTCTGTTTCCTGTCCCATCCTTGTTAACAAGCTTTCCATCCTCTGTTACGGCGTTTGAACTTGTAAGATAAACATCCGATGTAGTTGCACTTTCAAGGGCAGCCTTTTTATCCTCAGCTTTCCAATGCCAGTATGTAGCGTTTCCTCTCTCCAGCAGCTCTTCATAAACACCCATGTCAAGTATAGTCATGGAGCCACCTATTCCAACTGATTCATCCATTGCTATCTCTTTCATCAGCTTCTCTTTGGCATCCTCTGCATTTTTGAACAAACTAGCTGTAAACCCATTTCTCTCAAGAGCCTTGATAACTTTATCCATTATTAATCTCCCCTTTCTCATCATTCTTATTATACTTTAAATAGTCTTCTATTTAAACTCCATTTTGTTAAATGATAAACTTTATCATTTGTGTTGCAATAAAATAACATATTTGTTATAATCAATATGAGGTTATCCCCCTGGTAACCTCGAGTTAGATCTCTATTCCCAATACCCCTTTTGAACGGTTATGTTCCGTCCTATAGTATTAGGATGAGAGGCTCCAAATTTTGGAGCCTTCTTTTTTTGTTGAAGGTTCCACATAATTGTGTTACGCTTTTTATATAATAAAGAATTGTTTTTCAACTTAAAGGTTTTGTAAAATAAATAGGAGGTGGCCAGATGACAAAAAAATTGGCAATAATTTTCACTGGTGGCACAATATCAATGAAGATTGACCCAGAGATCCATGCTGCAATACCAGCTTTGAATGCCGATGAAATTGTAAGCACCCTTAAGAACATCGAGGATATTGCAGACTTTGAGTTAATAAACTATGCAAATCTTCCCAGCCCTCATATTACACCAGCCATAATGATGGATATTTTTCACCTTGTGAAGGACAAGCTAGCAGACCCAACAATTGATGGTGTTATTGTAACCCATGGAACTGATACCATGGAGGAGACAGCCTATGTACTGGATCTTCTGATAGATTCAAACAAGCCAGTGGTTGTCGTGGGAGCCATGAGGAACTTCTCTGAGCTAGGCTATGATGGAGCAAGCAATCTTTCTGCAGCAATCTGTACTGCTGTATCAGACCTATCCAAAGGCAAGGGCGTACTTGTGGTCATGAATAATGAAGTAAATGCTGCAAGTCAAGTAACCAAGACAAACACACTCTCACTTGATACCTTCAAATCCCCTGAATTTGGCCCACTTGGAATCGTTGATAACGATGAGGTCATTTACTACAGAAATATTGTATCCAGACAGGTTATAGACACAGATAGATTGGAAGAAAAAGTCGCATTGCTAAAATCAGGTGCAGGTATGGAGTCTGATATACTGGACTTTTATATTAAAGAAGGCTACAAGGGCATTGTTATTGAGGCCATGGGTCGTGGAAATTTACCACCAGCAATGGTTCCGGGTGTCAAAAGGGCAATTGAAAATAATATCCCCGTAGTAATGGTCTCAAGATGCAACACAGGCAGAGTTCTTTACACCTACGGCTACGAGGGAGGCGGTATGCAGCTCAGGGATATGGGTGTGATTCTCGGTGGAAATCTACCGGGTCAAAAGGCTAGAATGAAGCTGATGCTCATATTGGGAAAAACCACTGTTTACGATGAAGTAAGGGAACTGTTTGAATTGAATCTGTTTTAGACTCTAAGGGCGCCTGGATTATAGGCGCCTCTAGTTATTGTGAATAGGAATTTTCTATTTTTTTGTAACATGAAATTTAAATGCTTGAGCATCATAAAAACTACCTTGTTTCATCTTCTG
The DNA here is from genome assembly GCF_046224405.1 of Gudongella ferriphila. NCBI lineage: Bacteria > Bacillati > Bacillota > Tissierellia > Tissierellales > Tissierellaceae > Gudongella > Gudongella ferriphila. Next base: position 56,866 of record NZ_JBJXRK010000011.1, read on the forward strand.
ATGCTTTCTTATCTCAGTCTCTTTTCAAGCTCCTCAATATTACAGCTTTCCACCGGGATTGTATGGTGCTTTAGGCTTTCTGTGAATTTCAACCCCGATGCTGTAGCAATACAAACAACTTCAGAATTTGAGTCTATTTTCCCTTCTGCCATAAGCTTATAGGCAGCCGCCAGAGATGTTGCTGATGCAGGCTGAACAAAGATTCCTGCCTTGGCCAAAATCCTCTGATGTCCGATGATATCCTCCTCCTCTACATCTACAGCCATACCTCCATTCTTTCTGATAAGTCTTAAAACCTGATTCCCACTAGGTGGATATGGATTCTCTATTGCATGTGCTATTGTACCAAACTCGTTTAACTGCTGAACCTCCTCAGATCCGGATTCGAAGGCTCTGACTATAGGGTTGCACCCCTTGGCTTGAGATGCAATAAATGTTGGCATCCTACTCGAAATTCCGCTGAAATAAAGTTCCCTGAAGCCTTTCTCAATACCTCTAAAATTTCCACCGGCACTTGTTGGAACTATGACATAATCCGGCACCTTTCCACCAAGTTGCTCAAATATTTCAAAAGCTGTTGTCTTATAGCCCTCTACCCTATATGGTGCGTCAGAATTTATGAAATATATATCATTCTCTTTACCCAATCTTATACTTTCACTGTAAAGTGTCCTGTAGTTGCCCTTAACCCTGATAAGTCTTGGTCCATAAATTCCAATCGGACCAATTTTTTCTTCAGCCATTTCCTCCTTAACAAGAATTGTTGCCTGAAGACCTGCCCTTGCTGCATAAGCAGCCACAGATGCTGCCATATTCCCAGTTGAAACGGTACCTATTTTTTTGTACCCCTTTGCTTTTGCATGGAGAAGTCCCGTTAGGGTACCCCTGTCCTTGAAGGACCAGGTGGGATTCATTCCCTCATTCTTGATATAAAGCTTGATACCTTTAGCATCCTCTATCCCGTAATCAATTTGAACCAATGGTGTGGCACCTTCTCCCAGACTTACAGCCTTATCCAGGTCCAGGAAAGGGAAAAATGAAGCATACCTGTTGAATATCCCGTTCTCCATAGGAAAATCATCGGCAATTTTACCATCGGTTATTGCCTCTACCTCAAGTGGTTCATCACAGCTACTGCATCTGCCGGTCTCGGTCTCTTCATTGTAAAGTTCATTGCAGTTTGTACATACAAGTTTATTCACTAGATATCTCCTCCTACTTAAAAGTTTTCAGATGTTCCGATGCTTCCTTGGCTATGTCCACAATTATCTTAATCCATTTCTCCTTGTTGTCACTGCTGAATCTGTTGTTTGGTCCGGATATTGACAAGCAGGCCATCACATCATCATTGGGCCCAAATACAGGAGCTGCTATACAGGACACATCCTCGTCCCTCTCCTCCACATCAAACCCATAGCCATGATCCTTTATTTTCAGCAGTTCCCTTTTAAGGTCTTCCTTGTCTGTTATGGTATTGTCAGTGAACTTTTCAAGCTTTAAACCATCAATAATTTGGTCTCTCTCATCCCGATCCTTGTACGCAAGAAATATTTTTCCACTTGCTGTACAATGCAAGGGTGCCGTCGCTCCTGTTTTGGTGAACATCTTGATAAGCTTATCGCTCTCCTCCTGGGCAACGTAAACAATCTCCTCCCCTTCAAGGATTGTGAGATTAGCCGTCTCACCTGTGTAGTCCCTCAGCTTTGAGAGATATGGCTTAAGCTCAAGAGAAATGTTATTCTGATTGTAGGCTGTCATGCCCAATTGCCACAGCTTGAGACTCAATTTATACTTTTTTGTCTTTTCATTTTGGGTAATTATGTTGGACTCCTTCAGAGTATTTAAAATATGGTAGGTAGCGCTAACTCCGTAACCTAAAGCTTCGCTTATTTCCGTTGCCCCTTGCTCCTGCTTCTGATCTGCAATATAATTGATTATATCAAAGGCTTTCTTTACTGATCCAATTGTTTTCTTAGATTTTGATTTGTTTTCCAAGTTATCCCTCCGTTCATCTATTATTGTACACTATTTTTTCTATTGGTAAAAGCTATTTAAGAATAATCAATAAAACTGAGAGGTTGTTGTTCATATGCAGATTATAAAAAATGTCATAACTATTCCACTGGAATTCAAACCATCCATCAATATTGATAATATTTGCTTCTTCGATATTGAAACAACGGGATTAAGCAGAGAATACCATCAGATCTATCTTATCGGCATACTATTTTTTAACAGGGAATCCAATGATTGGACCCTTACTCAGCTATTAGCGGACAGCTTGAGTGATGAGGAAGATCTACTTCTTAGCTTTACAAGTATGGTGAAGGATTTTGATAGGCTTGTGACCTACAATGGAGACTCCTTCGACATCCCCTTTGTAAAAAAAAGACTTGAGAAGTTCGGTCACTATTGGGATGTGGACACTTCACTTGATTTGTACAAGCTTATGAGAGAGAACAGAGATATTCTGGAGATACCTGATCTGAAGCTAAAGACCTTGGAAAAACATCTTGGGATTTTCAGGGATGATTTGATATCTGGTAAGGATTGTATAGACCTTTATAAATCCTATACTGTCACAAAAAGTGATGACACACTAAATCCAATCCTTCAGCATAATTACGATGACCTTCAATACATGCCGCATTTACTGCGAATCTATAATATTATTGATAGGCATAAAACAATAAAAATAGAAGCCGTAGAGCCAAATGTGATGCTATATCTGAACAGTATAGACTTTTACGAAGGTAAGCTTTCCATTGATGGTAGCTACAATCCAAACTTCAAGATTCCATGGATGTACTTCAGGCCAATGTACTCTTTTATGCTGGATAAGAACAACTTGTTCAGATTTACAATTGAAACAAAAAAAGCCCGATTATCCCAAGATATTCTGGCTGACATAGTAGATACTAGATTGATAGACGAACTGGATATAGAAAGCGATCTTTCCCCCCATGAATCCCCAAGTGGGATACTAATCCTTAGGGCAAACAGGAATATTTATCTGCAAAACATTAAACTAATAATTGAAAATCTGTTTCTGTTTCATTATGGAAAACATTAAAAAAAATCAGTAAAAAAAAACAAACCTACGGGTTTGTTTTTTGTGTGGTGGGCCTTCAGGGACTCGAACCCCGGACCTACCGGTTATGAGCCGGGCGCTCTAACCAACTGAGCTAAAGGCCCTTAAATCATTGATTATGATTTAAGTGGTGGACCTGGGTGGACTCGAACCACCGACCTCACGCTTATCAGGCGTGCGCTCTAACCACCTGAGCTACAAGTCCGGGTTGGCAGGGGTGGAAGGAATCGAACCCTCATCGACGGTTTTGGAGACCGTTGTTATACCGTTTAACTACACCCCTATGAAAAAAAACTAAAAAAAAAATTTTTACATCTTAATGGTGCCCAGAGCCGGAATCGAACCAGCGACACGTGGATTTTCAGTCCACTGCTCTACCGACTGAGCTATCTGGGCTAATGATGATGCCATTATGTAGTTGGTGGGCCTTCAGGGACTCGAACCCCGGACCTACCGGTTATGAGCCGGGCGCTCTAACCAACTGAGCTAAAGGCCCCCATACTATTGGCGGAGAAGGAGGGATTTGAACCCTCGCGCCCCGTGAAGGACCTACTCCCTTAGCAGGGGAGCCTCTTCAGCCACTTGAGTACTTCTCCTTTTGGCGGAGAGGGTGGGATTCGAACCCACGTGGGCGTTAACCCTAACGGTTTTCAAGACCGCCCCGTTATGACCACTTCGGTACCTCTCCATGAAACTGGTGACCCATCCGCGACTCGAACGCGGGACACCCTGATTAAAAGTCAGGTGCTCTGCCAACTGAGCTAATGGGTCATATTGAATTCAATCTAAAATGTTTATAATACTCAAGTACTCCTGCCTGGGAAAATAAAATGGCTGGGGTGACAGGACTCGAACCTGTGGAATGCTAGAGTCAAAGTCTAGTGCCTTACCGACTTGGCTACACCCCAACAATATGGTGCACCTAGGAGGATTCGAACCCCCGGCACACGGATTAGAAGTCCGTTGCTCTATCCAACTGAGCTATAGGTGCATGTGTTGTTAAATGGAGCGGGTGAAGGGAATCGAACCCTCGCAACCAGCTTGGAAGGCTGGGGCTCTACCACTGAGCTACACCCGCATATTGATATGTTGTTTTAAAAGAAATGGTGGAGGAGACTGGATTTGAACCAGTGAAAGCGTAGCTAACGGATTTACAGTCCGTCCCCTTTGGCCAACTCGGGAACTCCTCCATATTTATTCCCCTAAAGGAATTTTTGGAGCTGGTGAGAGGACTTGAACCCCCAACCTACTGATTACAAGTCAGTTGCTCTACCAATTGAGCTACACCAGCGTTTTAAATTAACAAATCACGATTCTATTTCTTATGTATGCTGATCATGAAATGTATAAGTTGGCGACCTGGAAGGGACTCGAACCCTCGACCTCCCGAGACCTAACAGCAATCTTGATTGCGTTGTAGGTCCGATGCCGCGCAGTCCAAATCTTTGATTTGGTTTGCGAAGCCGGCCAGCGTGATAGCAGTATTCCTAGTCTTTGTTTCTTGTTGATGGTATTT